>JAGFXP010000021.1 GCA_017861315.1 Bacillota bacterium
ACGGAAGAGGCGGCTGCCGGTGAAGGGGGCGCGGGTGCTGCCGAAGCTGAAAGCGGCGGCAAGGCTGCCGGCGAAAACACAGCCCCAAGCGCGGAGAGCACTGATGAAGCCGCAGACACCGGTGCCGGTTCAGGATCCTCAGCTGCTGGCGGAAGCTCCGGGGCCGCCGAGGCCGCCGAGGCCAGACAGGTATCATCTCCCAATTTCAAAGTGTATGATTCAGTGAGCGGCGCCTTCCTTGCGTCCCTTGCTGTCGACATCAGCGACGGTGACACGGTTGCGGAGGTGACAATGTCGGCTCTTGACGGTGACTGCAGAGCCACGGGAAGCGGAGACAGCATATATTTCTCAAGGATCATGGGGCTCTCAGAGAAGTCTGCGGGGCCGATGAGCGGATGGTGCTTCTATGTCAACGGGCAGAAGCCGGGCCTCAGCGCAGGGGCCTACAAGCTCAAGGCAGGGGATGTTGTAGAATGGAAATTTTTGAAAGATGGTACAAATAACTGAAAATTAAAATGATTTTGCTTATTCTATGTATTTTTTCCTTATTATGTAGTATAATGGTTGTAAAATTTATTACTTACATAAGAGAGGGGTTCAGAATATGCCGGATTGTCCATTTCTATCTACTTTTGATAATGATGTTGAATGCTTTAGGGAGTGCGCTCTCTACAATTACAAGGAAACTGGTGGCAGATGCCCGTTCACTCCTGTCACTGAATCAAAAACGGATGTGTTTCATGATTATGATGCCTTCAAATTCGATGGCGAAAAAGAATTTATTAATAGTTTGTACTAAAAAAGAGGCGGTTTAAAAACCGCCTCTTCTATTTTTCCTCGTATTCGTCCGAGAATTTCTGTATAAGCTCATGCTTCAGCTTCCACAGGTAGGTTGAAAGGTCCACATAGTAGTTGTGCGGGCTTTCAAACCTGAGGACCTCAGGCCACAGCTTTGCAACCTGCTCCTTCGTGTACTGCCTTATATCCATAACCTCAGGGCTTGTGTATACGCACTCTCCTTTGTCGAAGATCTGGACCATCAGCTCCTTAACATAGTGGTTCCTGAACTTCTTTTTCTTCCATGTATATACAGGGTCGAATATTTCAATAGGCTTTGAATCGTCTATCACCTCGTCATGGAGCGTGATGAGGTCGGCCGCTGCCATGTCCGTGCCTTTTTCGTATATCCTGTAAACCTTCTTGAAGCCGGGATTGGTTATCTTTTCCTCGTTGTCGCTTATCTTTATCTTGGGTATCAGCTCCCCGCTTTCCTTGTCCTCGACGGCGCACAGCTTGTAGACCCCGCCGAAAACCGGCTCCGATTTTGACGTTATGAGCCTTTCGCCTACGCCAAGGCTGTCTATTGATGCGCCTTGCGAGAGCACGTCCCTGATTATGAATTCATCAAGCGAGTTAGATATGACAATCCCTGTATCCTCATACCCTGCGGCATCGAGCATCTCCCTGCATTTTTTCGTGAGGTAGGTTATGTCGCCGCTGTCGATTCTGATGCCCTTGGGCCTTATACCCATGGGTTTCAGGATCTCGTCGAAAACCCTGATGGCGTTGGGTATTCCCGATTTTATGGTGTTGTATGTATCCACCAGAAGGGTGCAGTCGCCGGGATTTATCTCGGCCCAGGCCTTGAAGGCTTCGTATTCGGAATCATAGAGCTGGACCCAGCTGTGGGCCATCGTGCCTACTGCAGGCATGCCGAACATCTCCTCGGCTATCGTGCAGGCCGTAGAGCTGCAGCCGCCTATTATGGCAGCCCTGGCTCCGTATATCGCTGCATCGTAGCTGTGGGCCCTTCTCGACCCGAATTCCATGACCGGCCTGTCGCCGGCCGCCCTGCATATCCTGTTGGCCTTTGTGGCTATAAGGGTCTGGTGGTTTATTGTCAGAAGTATCATCGTTTCGATGAACTGTGCCTGTATTACCGGCCCTCTCACTGTAAGGAGCGGCTCGTGAGGGAATATAGGTGTGCCCTCGGGGATAGCCCAGACGTCGCAGGTGAACCTGAAATCCTTAAGGTAGGCAAGGAACTTTTCCGAGAACATGCCCTTGCTTCGAAGGTAATCTATATCCTCCTCCGAAAAACTCAGGTTCGAGAGATATTCTATAACCTGCTGAACCCCCGCCATGACGCAGAAACCGCCTCCGTCAGGCACCCTTCTGAAAAACATGTCAAAGTAAGCTATCTGATCCTGGGCGTTGCTTTCCAGGTATCCGTTTCCCATGGTTAATTCATAAAAATCCACCAACATGGTAAGGTTTCTTCCATTTTTGATGCTGAAATTCTTATTAGTATAATCCATTATACAAATTCTCCTATCCAATCTGATCATTATGACTAAATTTTTGTAATTGCGCTCATAATATATTTTAATACGATAAACAAAATATTACAAGGAATGTGAAAAGCTTGTCATACTTGCGGCAGCAATAGCCCTAATGTAGACAGGTTGAATTCAGGAGGTGCATTTTGGATATTGGAGGAGAGTTCATGAGGCTCAGGGACAGGGTGATAGAGAGCGTATTCCCTTGCCTCAACGAGGAGCAGCTGGGTGCAGTCATTTCAGGAGAGGAAAAGGTGCTTGTGGCTGCCTGCCCAGGCGCCGGGAAAACACAGGTCATAATCAACAGGATAGTGTACCTGAACACCTTCGGCACGACCTACGGAAGCGGCAGGCTCCCCAAAAACCTTACAGAGGAGGATATACGAACCGTGAGGGGATTCCTCGAGGGAGGGGATTTCACAGTGGAGAGGGTGCCGGAGGTCCTGACGCGGGAGGCGGTGCACAGCTCGAACATAGTAGTCATAACCTTCACAAGAATGGCTGCAAGGGGCATGGAGGAAAGGTACAGGAAGGTGTCGGGAAAGGTTGAAGCTCCGTTTTTCGGGACTTTCCATTCGCTGTTCTACCGCATAATGGAGAAGCGCCTTGGAGGAATCAGCATGATAAGCGAAAACGAGGCGTCAGGGGTGATCGGGGCGGTGCTGGCAGGATATACTGATGCGGCCCATGATGACAAGGTCAGGGGAGTCCTGAACGACATATCCCAGTACAAGAACAGGAGGCTTCTCGGTATTCCCTATGAGCCATCCACAGACATGGGGGTTTTCAGGGAGTGCTTTGCCGCGTATGAAGAGTATAAGGCCGGCAGAGGCTTCCTTGATTTTGACGATCTGCTGATAGAATGCTCAAAGCTGTTTGAAGAAGAAGGGGAGGTGCTCAGCCATTACAGGAATCTCTTCAGGAACATACTGGTGGACGAGTTCCAGGACTGCGACAGCCAGCAGATACATATGCTCAAGCTCCTGGGGGAGGGCGGCAGGATATTCGCAGTCGGTGACGAAGACCAGTGCATCTACGGCTTCAGGGGCTCAAGGCCTGACTGCATGGTCGACTTTGAGAGCCATTTCGAAGGAGGGGTCAAACATTTCCTTAACAGGAACTACCGGAGCAGATGCAGCATAATTGATGCGGCAAAGAACCTGATAGGCTTCAACCTCTGCAGGAACGAGAAGAAGATGAGGGCTGTACGCATGGAGCAGGGCGAAATAAACCTCGTGCCCTGCCGCACAGAGAGGGACCAGGCTGAAAAAGCCGCTGAAATAATCCTGGCACTAAAGGATGAGGGCAGGCTTAACGATACTGCGGTTTTGTACAGGACGAACAGGGAGTGCGCACTTCTTACGGCTTCGCTGCTGAAGAGCAAAGCGGCATTCAATGTGCCGGACAAGACATACAACTTCCTGGAAGAGAGCCCCTGCAGGGACATGCTCGCCTACTTCAGGCTGAGCCTCGATGCATCCGACAGGGAAAGCTTCGTGAGGATAGCAAACAGGCCGAACCGGTACATAGGCAGCACGCTGATTGACAGGATCAGGAGCTGCGCGGTTGCGAGGAATTCCTTCAGCCTGTTGGCGGAGCAGAGGGGCATAAGCCTGGAGCTGGCAAGGAGCATGCTGAGGCTCGAGAGCCAGGTTCGCCGGCTGAAACCAAGGTCGCCGGTCGATGCGGTTGATTACGTGCTCAGGAAGATAGGGTACCGTGATTATCTAGAGAAGAGCGGGGAATGCTCGAAGGCTCTGGAGGAATTCTCAGTGCTGGCGGCAGGCTTCGGGAGCATCCGTGAATTGCTGGAGTTCGCCGACGAATACGACAAAGAGATGAAAAACGCCGCGTGCAGCAGGGAAGGGGTCGTCCTGAGCACCATACACGGTGTGAAGGGGCTGGAGTACAGCAACGTCATAATCATCAACTGCAGGGAGGACAACATGCCCCACCCGAACAGCCAGTCCGATACTGAAGAGGAACGGAGGATTTTCTATGTGGGGGTAACGAGGGCTGCTGACAAGCTGTGGCTGTTGTGGCCTGAGGAACACAGAGGAAAGAGCTGCAGGAGGTCCCCGTTCATAAGCGAACTTTGCGGAGGTTAACAACCAGATAATTAATTTGACCGGGTGAACAGCCGCCTTGTTCTTGCACAAAATGAGGTGTATAATAAAATAAAGAATATTCAGACAACGATGCGTGTTTATAACGAAGGGGGAGGCGTTTATAAATGACTAAAAAAATCTTGTCGGTATTGGCTATTCTTGTATTAGCATTTTCGTTGGCGGCTTGTGTAAACGTTGAGAACAAGAAGGCAGCAGCAAATATAGATATGAAGATAACAGCTCTGGGAGCGACAAACACAATTACATTAGATAGTTCCGCAGATGTAGAGGCGGCAAGAAAAGCATATGATGCATTAACATCAGAACAAAAAGAACTTGTAACAAAACTCGTTGCGTTGGCAGAAGCAGAGACGAAAATAACAGAACTCAGGGCTGCAGCGGATGTGGATTTGAAAATTGCAGCGTTAGGAGATCTGGGCACTCTTACACTGGATAAATCTTCTGAGGTAAGAGCGGCCAGAACAGCTTATGAAAGTTTGACTTCAGATGAAAAAGCGCTTGTAACTAAACTGGATGGTTTGAGGGCGGCTGAAAATAAACTCTACATAATCACAAAAGACAAAGATGCGGCAGCAGGAGTAGATTCGAAAATTATGGAACTAAAAGCAGCGAATCAATTGACAGTGAATGATACCCAAAGCGTTGCAAACGCAAGAAGTGCATACAGTCTTTTAACAGTTTCACAAAAATCGTTAGTAAGCAAACTGGATGTTTTAAGGGTGGCCGAAAATCAACTATATTTGATTGCTAAAGATGCGGAAGCTGCAGCTGCAGTAGATATAAAAATTATGGAGATTAAAGCAGTGGGCCAACTGAATTTGGATGATACCCAAAGCGTTGCAAACGCAAGAAATGCTTACAATCTTTTAACAGATAACCAAAAATCACTGGTAACCAGGCTGGATGTTCTGAAGGCGGCCGAAAATCAACTTTACCTGATTGCAAAGGCCAGCAAACAGCAAACAGCCAGCAACAGCGAATCAGGAGCATCAAAGTGGGCCGGAAAAACAATTGTCACTTATGGAGATTCAATTACATGGTATAACGGCGAAGTATATTTGCCTGCTACTAAAGAACCTGGCGTCACTGTGGTTGGATATCAAAGCTATATGCGCAATCAGTTAGACGCAAGAGTGATCAACAGGGGGGTTAGCGGGTATACTACCCCTGAAATAAGCAGGTATATTCAATCTTCTGATCTTTCAGGCGTTGATGCAGTAACAATTTTAGCGGGAACCAATGATTTCAGGGATATGATGAGCGAGCCGTTGGGCGAAATTTCATCAATTGGAAGCTCCTTTAACGAAGATACATTTATAGGTGCCTATCAGAAAGCTATAGAATATATTTTGAATAATTATCCTGGAACAAAAATATACCTGTTTACTCCGATACAGGCATGGGAGGATAGTTTGGGCTTAATGCCTGAAACATATCCGCAGGCAGTAATCAATTTGGGCGCATTGTATTCTTTGCCAGTTTGCGACTTATACCATCAAAGCGGTATAAACGAAAGCACTAAATCCGTTTATATAGTAGACTCAGACGAAGTGCCATTTGATTTTCACCCCAGCACTGAAGGATACGCAAAAATGGCAAGTATCATGGTGCCGTTTTTAGAAAACCACTGATAAAGTAAATCCTCCTTAAATGATGGAATATTTAGGGAGGATTTTTCGAGTATGTTTTGATCAAATAATAAGCCGGCGCGCAGTTGATTGTTAAAAATCGGTGTGATATACTTGTTGAGGCGAAAAATAATATCAAAGCAAGAGGTGGCGGGATTGACTACTAGAAAAAGGGATTTAAATCTTGATTTAATAAGATGCATAGCGGTATTCAGCGTGATATCGGTGCATTTTTTCTTGAATTCCCAATTTTATACAACGCCTTTAATTGGAAAAAGGATGTACCTTATGACAGCAATGAGGACTGCTTGTATGATTTGCGTTCCGCTGTTTTTGCTGCTTACGGGATATCTGATGAATAAGAAAACTCTCAGTTTAAGCTACTACAAAGGGATAAAAAAAGTAATTGGAATCTATCTGCTCGCCAGCGCTGCATGTATATTGTTCAGCATATTCTATTTCAATGAGACTGTAACAATAAAGGAAGCGCTGATTAGAATTGCCGGTTTTACCGGTGCACCATATTCATGGTATATAGAAATGTATTTAGGTTTATTCTTGATAATACCTTTCCTGAACCTGATCTATAACAACCTGAAAAGCAGAAAGCAGAAGCAGGGACTTCTAGCGACACTCCTTGCTTTAACTGTACTTCCTTCTCTGTTTAACATATATGTTAATATATTTCCGGATTACTGGACTGATGTTTATCCGGTTGCATACTATTTTATTGGCGCGTACATAGGCGAATTCAATGTCCGGCTTGAAAAAAGAACTAATATTGCATTAATCGTAATAGTCATATTGATTAGTTCTGCATTTGACATTCATAGGAACTACAATATCGCATTTCAATGGGGGACACATAACTATTGGAATGGGGCAGGGATTTTCCTGCTGTCAACTCTAATTTTCATCTTCATTAAAAACATAAATTTAGAAAAAATAACACCTTCTGTAAGAAAAGGCATTATCAAAATTTCAGAGTTGTCGCTGACAATATATCTTGTATCCTGGATTTTCGATATAATTGCTTATTCAAAGCTTAATTCAGTTGTTACACCAATGCAGAACAGGCTTGAATATTTTCTGATAACTGTACTGTTTGTATTTACAGGATCAACACTGCTTTCCGTTTTAATTAACTGGTTGTATAAATTAATTGAGAAAGCTGAGAGCAAAATCCTTTGTATTTTTGATGTTGAAAAACTGTTAAAACGTGTTTCATAAAAAACTTGGTGGAATTTCGGATACAAACAACTGGCCGCTCTTAAATGGGCGGTCATTTTTTTGATTTTATTTCTCTGCGCGCATATAATATAGGTAAGCAGGACGAATAGAAAAGAGCAGAAGCCAGGAGGTTGTTGAGCATGGATTACCAGAAGATAATTGATTTGGTCCAAAGCACGAAGCATATGATATTGGATGGAAGCACATACCTTAATGTCACCGAAAAGGGCCCGGCCGATTTTGTGACGCAGATAGACTTCAAGGTTCAGGAATATCTGATAAAGGAGCTTGAAGCGCTTCATCCCCATATCCAGATAATGGCCGAGGAGAAGGATAACCAGACAGTCGATTTTTCAAAGCCGGTATGGATACTGGATCCCATCGACGGCACCACCAACCTGGTGCACGGATACCGCCACAGCGCAGTTTCGCTGGCACTTCATGACGGGGAGAAGATCGCTTTTGGCGTAGTGTACAACCCTTATGCTGATGAGACCTTTCACGCTGAGGCCGGCAAGGGCTGCTGCTTGAACAATGAGAGGATACGGGTAAGCAAGGTCGGAGAACTTAAGGATTCACTCATCATGGTCGGGACTGCAAGCTACTTTAAAGAACTGGCTGATGAGATATTTGCAGAAATATTCAGAGCCTACCGCCACTGCGGGGACATCAGAAGGACCGGATCTGCAGCTCTTGACCTCGCTTATGTTGCGAGCGGAAGGGTGGAGGGTTATTTTGAAAGGAACCTGAAACCCTGGGACATAGCAGCCGGAATGCTTCTGGTGCAGGAAGCCGGAGGAAGGGTGTGCGGATATTCAGGTGAAGAGCTGATGATCAGGAGCTTGAACGATATAGTCGCGGACAACGGAGATATACATGAGGAATTTCTTAGAGTCGTTAAAGGGTGAGGAGGACTATCTATGGAAAACAATAATGAGCAGAGCCAGACCAGGCTGTCGGTACTAGATGAAGCTATTATCTTTGCAGTCAACGCTCACAGCGGCTACATGAGAAAAGGGTCGAATATACCATATATCCTCCATCCTCTGGAAGCGGCCGCAATAGTCGCTACAATGACAGAAGACGAGGAAGTGATTGCAGCTGCGGTACTGCATGATGTTGTTGAGGATACCTATGCCACGATTGATGACATAAAGGATAAATTCGGTGATGCCATTTCACGGCTCGTGGCTGCGGAGACCGAGAACAAGAGGGAAGGCCAGTCTAAGGAAGAGACATGGAGGATAAGGAAACAGGAAACCATAGAGCATCTGATGTATTCGCCTTCCAGGGATGTAAAGCTGCTGACGCTTGGAGACAAGCTCTCAAACATCAGGGCCATCTACAAGGATTACAAGGCTGTGGGGAATGATGTATGGCTGCGCTTCAACCAGAAGGACAGCAACGAGCATGCCTGGTACTACAAGGCCGTTATGGAGGTCACCAGCGACCTCTATATGTACCCGGCTTGGCAGGAGTTCAAGAGCCTCGTAACGATAATGTTCGGCGAATGATAAAAGGCAGGCACTGTTATTAATAAACAGTGTCTGCCTTGTTTTTAGCGTATCTTTTTCAGCACTATAGCGGTGCGGCTTGGCGAGTATATGGTTATTCCGGTGAAATCGGGATTCATCACGAGCTTGTGGGTTTCATAGACTGCGTCATGGGATATCCGCCCGAAGCCTCCGAACCTTTCTTCATCGGAATCTAGAACAACCTTCAGCCTGCAGTCCTCGTGAACAGGTATTTCAAGGTCTGTGTAGGATTCGGCCGGATGGAAATTGAATATGAAAATGCAGTCCTTTTTGCCATAGGCAAGCAGCTTCCTTTCCTGGTCAAGCCAGAGCTGCTTAGGGGTGCCGTCCGCCATCAGTCCGCCGGAGGTCATGAGCTCTACCATGGCCCTGTCGAAATGTTTGAGGTCGCCGTACCTCAAATGCGGGCTGTCCGAAAGTCTCCAGAGCCGCTGGCAGTGCTTGAAGCTCCAGCCGTTGCCTTCGCGCGGGAAGTCGATCCACTCGGGATGTCCGAATTCATTTCCCATGAAATTCAGATATCCTTCACAGCCCAGCGAGATTGTTATCAGGCGGGCCATCTTGTGCAGCGCTACGGCTCGGTCTATTATGAGGCTCCGGCTGTCTCTGTCCATATGCCAGTACATCTCCTTGTCGGCCATCCTGAAGATCATAGTCTTGTCTCCGACCAGCGCCTGGTCATGGGATTCAACATATGCTATCCTCTTTTCGGCCGGCCGGCTCGTCGTGAGCTCGTGCCACAGCTTCTGCATATCCCAGTCGTAGTCGCTTAGCTTCAGCGTTTTTATCCAGAAGTCAGGCACACCCATCGCCAGCCGGTAGTCGAAGCCAATCCCACCGTAACCTATCGGCAGGCACATTCCCGGCATGCCGCTCATGTCCTCTGCTATGCTTATGGAATCCTGCCTCAACTCCTTGATCAGCTCATTGGCGAACTGCAGGTAGGTTATCGCATCCGTATCCGTATTAAGGCTGAAATACTTTTTGTACTCATCGAAGGCGGTTCCCAGACCGTGGTCCTTGTATATCATCGAGGTGACGCCGTCGAACCTGAAGCCGTCGAAGTGGTACTCCTCCATCCAGAATTTTATGCTGGAAAGGAGGAAGTGTATTACCTCGTGCCTGCCGTAGTTGAAAAGCTTTGAATCCCAGGCTGTGTGGTAACCCCTGCTGCCAGAATGGAAGAACTGATATTCCGTTCCGTCGAATTCGTTGATACCCTCAGCGATATTTTTGACCGCATGAGACTGAACGAGGTCCATAAGCACAGCGATTCCCATGCTGTGCGCCTTGTCGATAAGGGACTTAAGCTCTTCAGGAGTGCCAAACCAGGACGACGCTGCAAAATAGTTGGAGACATGATAGCCGAAGGAGGCGTAATAAGGGTGCTCCATTACGGCCATTATCTGTACCGTATTGTAGCCGGCCTCCTTTATCCTGGGGAGTATGTTTTCTTCAAATTCCCTGTAGGTCCCCACAGCTTCCTTCTCCTGGGCCATGCCTATATGCGTCTCGTATATGACCGGGGCCGCCGAGCCGTCTACGCGGAAACCGGAATCGCTCCAGCTGTATTTCGCCTCAGGCTCCCAGATCTGGCCGCAGAAATCTTTGGTTTTCTTGTTCTGGACTACCCTCCTGATATAGAGGGGGATTCTGTCCCGGCCTTTCCCGTCGCGTACGACGTGGACCTTGACCAGGGATTCGTGATTCAGGGCATCCCTGCCTGGGAGGAATATCTCCCATACGCCGCCGGCTTTCCTGGAAAGTTTGTGGGTGTTTCTGTCCCATCCGTTGAAATCGCCGATAAGAGAGAGGCTATCCGCAGCGGGAGCCCATTCACGGTAATGCCAGCCGTCGTCAGCCCTGTGGAAGCCGAAGTATTTGTGGCCGTTGGCAAAATCCCTGAAGCCTTCTTTTTTGCCCAGCAGGGTATTCCTGACCTCGCTGTAGCGGTCCATCCTGAGCTCTATATCCTTCCTGTAGGGCATGAGCCAGGGGTCTATTTCCAGTATCTTTATTTCGGCTGCTTTTGCAGCCTTTGCTTTTTCTTTAATATTTTTTTTCTGCATTCTATCACGCATCCTTTTTATTGGCTTACTTATAATATATCAGATTTTTGCCGCAATTACCAAAAAAATCAGGTGTTAATTATCAGAATATTTTGATATAATTGTGTTACAGTTATCAATACCGGATATTTTGTTGAAAGAGGGGAGTTGAGAAATTTGAAAAAGAGACTGCCGCTATTATTCGTTTTTATTTTCGGTTTTGTATTCTCAATGCCTGCCTTGGCCCGGGCGGCCAAGGTTACGCCAGCATCGGCCATAACGATAGCCGTAGATATAGGTCACAACGCTGCCTATGACAGCGGCAAAGTAGGCGTGAAGGGCATAACGGAGGACTGGTGCACAAAAACGGTCGGAAATTTAGTCAAAGCCAAGCTGAAGGCGCTCGGCTACCAGGTGGTGGACTGTTCGCCTGTGAACCCGACCAGCGAGAGGAATTCTCTGCAGCAGAGGACTAACAAAGCAAACGCTTCCGGAGCAGACTACCTGATATCGATCCATTTCAATGCATCCAAGTACGGCAGCGGCTATGGCACAGAGGTCTACTATGCCGGGGATTCAGGCAAAAAACTTGCATCTTCGGTACAGTCGCAGATAACAGCCCTCGGCTATGCCGACAGGGGGATAAAATACAAGGATACATATTATCTTCTGAGGAACTCGGTGATGCCTGCCATACTCATAGAGTGCGCGTTTGTCGATTCCGCTTCGGACATGAAGCGGTTCAATGCGGAGTCCATGGCATCCGCCATCTGCAGAGGAATAAATTCTCAGCTGAACCCATCTTCGGACAAACCTGTCCTGAGACGCGGGTCAACAGACCACAGCGCTGTCAGCTATCTGCAGAGCTTACTCGGTGTGGATTCCGACGGGATCTTCGGTCCTAGAACAGAAAATGCGGTCATCAATTTCCAGAAGAGGCTTGGGATTATGGTGGACGGCGTTGCGGGACAGCAGACCTGGCGGAATTTGCTGAAATAGCAACGTGTATTGAATCTTGAAAACTAATAGGTTATAATCTTAATAAGCTTATGATCACAGATTTCGATTATATCTGTGGTTGTGAGCTTAAAATTTGTGGTTTTAGGAGAAATCTATGGAAAAAATTAATTTTTTAGCCAAAGCTGAAGAGATCAAGGATCTTTTAATAGAATACAGAAGAGATTTTCACCAGAATCCGGAGCTCGGCTTTGAAGAGCACAGGACGTCTGACCTGATCAAGGAATTTCTGGATAAGGAAGGCATAGAATATTTTGAAACTGCGGGCACCGGAATCTGCGCGCTCATAAAAGGAAAGGGCGGCAGGACAGTGGGCATTAGGGCCGACATGGATGCACTCCCTATTCAGGACATGAAGGCCTGCGAATATTCCTCAAAAGCGGCAGGCAAGATGCATGCCTGCGGGCACGATGCACACACTGCGATCCTGATGGGGACGGCCAAAATCCTTAACGGCATGAGGGACGGCCTTAAAGGGAACGTGGTTCTGCTGTTTGAGCCTGCGGAAGAGACAACAGGCGGGGCGAGGATAATGATAAGCGAAGGCGTGCTTGAGAAGCCGTACGTTGAGGCTGTAATCGGCCTCCACGTGGATGAAAACATCGATTCAGGCAGTGTGGGAGTCAAGAGAGGGGTCGTGAACGCTGCCTCAAACCCATTCACGATAAGGATAAAGGGTAAGGGAGGCCACGGCGCAAGGCCGGAGGCGACGGTAGACCCTGTAGTAATTGCAAGCTCGGTGGTCATGAACCTCCAGACGATAGTCAGCAGGGAGCTCACGCCTACAGTCCCTTCCGTACTGACTATAGGGACAATAAACGGCGGCACCGCCCAGAATATAATTCCTGAAGAGGTGGTGCTGTCAGGCATAATCAGGACGATGACCACAGAGCACAGGGAATACGTCAAGAAGAGGCTCAGGGAGATATCGGAAGGCATAACCCTGTCGATGAGGGGAACCTGCCAGGTTGAGATAGAGGAGAGCTACCCTTGCCTGTACAATGACGAGGTTATGCTGGAGCTTCTGAAGGAAAGCGCGGGAGAGCAGCTCGGGGAAGGGAAAGTAATCGACCTGGAGAATCCAAGCCTGGGCGTTGAAAGCTTCGCTTATTTCTCGATGGAGAGGCCATCCGTATTCTATTTCCTGGGCTGCAGGAACGAGGAGAAAGGGATCACCCATCCCGCTCACAGCAACAAGTTCGACATAGACGAGGACTGCCTGGCTGCAGGGGTGGCAGTGCACTGCGCTGCAGCATACAAATATCTGAACGATAAGGAGAAATAATTATGAAAGTTACAATAGGAAGCAACGAGGCAGGACAGAGGATAGACAAGTTTTTAAGGAAGTGGCTCAAGGATGTGCCGCTCAGCGCGATATACAGGAACATCAGAAAAGGCGATGTCAAGGTTAACGGCAAAAAGGTTAAAGAGAAATATTCACTGCTTGACGGCGACATCGTGGAGCTCAGGGAGATCAAGAGCGAGGAAAAGAAAACAAAGTTCATAAGGATAGAAAACAACCTCAAGATCATTTACGAGGATGATGACATACTGCTTATTGAGAAATGGCCGGGAGTGCTCGTTCACTCGGACAGAAAAAACGGAGAGGCTACTTTGACAGACCTTGTGCTTTCCTACCTCTACGACAAGGGTGACTACAATCCGGAAGGTGAAATCACTTTCACCCCTGCTTCATGCAACAGGCTGGACAGGAATACCTCGGGCATAGTCGTTTTCGGAAAGACCTACGAAGGGCTGAAGGCTATGAACGAAATGATGAGGGAGAGAAAGATCCAGAAATTCTACCAGGCCCTTGTCAAGGGAAGGATAAAAGACGGAAACTACGAGGCGTATATTTCAAAAACCCAGGATTCGAACATATCCACGATACACGAGACGGAACAGAGGGGCTTCAAAAAGATAGAGATGAACGTCAAGACCATCGAGAGCTGCGGCTCCTTTTCACTGGTGGAGCTTGAGCTCCTTACCGGAAGAAGCCACCAGCTGAGGGCTCACCTCAGCTACCTGGGAAACCCGATCATCGGAGACGCCAAGTACGGCTCAAAGAAGCTGAACAGTTTCTTTGTCAACAAATACGGTCTGGATTACCAGTTCCTTTATGCCTACAAGCTTATTTTCAGAGACTGCCCGGAAAGGTTCGCGTACCTTGAAAACAAGACCATAGCGGTCGCGCTTCCGCCGGTGCTGAAGAAGATCAAGACTGACGTTTTTAAATTTTAATCAGAATTAGGAGTTTGTTATGAAAGAACAATCTACTTCAAAAGGCTTTGCCATTTTGTCGGCAGGCACTGTTCTTGTAAAGATAATATCCCTGCTATACATCCCGATGCTGAGGGCGGTGCTGGGAGATGAGGGCTACGGTATTTTTGGGGCGGCCTACCAGGTTTACGTATTCGTATATGTGATCACGAATTCCGGAATACCCGTGGCTATCTCGAAGCTGGTATCCGAGCTAAACGCCGTAGGGAATTACAGGGACGCACTCAAGAGCTTCAGGCTGTCAAGGATGATGCTCATGGCGCTAGGCATACTGATGTCCCTGCTTCTGGTTGTGATGGCAGGACCTCTCTCGAAGGCTGTGCATTTCGAGAAGGCTTACCTGTCGGTCATGGCTCTTGCGCCTGCCATACTTTTCACCTCGGTGGCCTCGGCCTACAGGGGCTATTTCCAGGGAAGCAAGAACATGATCCCTACAGCCGTCTCACAGGTTTCCGAACAGGTAGCAAATACGGTTTTCGCGCTTATCTTCTCTGCGTACCTGATGAGATACGGGCTTGAGGTAGGCTGCACGGGAGCCCCTATAGGAACCTCCATCGGAGCCCTAATATCAGCAGGCTTCCTGGTGTACTACTTCGAGAAGAACAGGAAGAAGGGGGCGTTCACAGGCAGGAAGAACGAACCGGGGGTTCGCAGGATCAGCAACGGGCAGCTTGTCAGGAAGATCATATATTACAGCCTGCCTATAACGATCTGCGTAGGCATGACCTATGCCGGCAACCTGGTGGACCTTTACAACACTAAGGTAAGGCTGATGGCCGGCGGTATCGACGAAACCCAGGCCACAATACTTTACGGATACCTGACTAAATACCAGCAGCTGATGAATGTTCCGATCGCCATAATTTCTTCACTGGCAGCGGCAATCCTGCCAGCTCTTTCCGCAGCAGCTGCTGTAAGGGACAAGGCACAGCTGAGGGACAAAATCAATTATTCCCTCAGGGTATGTCTTCTCATAGCGCTGCCCTGCGCTGTAGGGCTCGGAGTTCTCGGCGATCCCGTGTACGAGATGCTTAAATTCGGAAAAGGATCCTTCATCATGGCTTACGGCTCTGCCGTGCTCATACTCTTGTCTGTGATGCAGATCCAGAGCACGATACTTCAGGGTATCGGGAAGCTATACGTTGCGACTGTGTTCTCGGTTATGGGAATAATCGTCAAGATAGGGGTGAACTACTTCACTATATCAATTCCGGAGATAAACATCCTGGGTGCAGTCATCGGAAGCACGCTTGGCTACACGGTCCCGATACTGCTGAACCAGAGGATAATCAACAGGACGCTTAAGGGACGGATAAGGCTCTTTTCTGTAGCAGCGAAGCCTGCTGCGGCAGCGCTGCTCATGGGAGCCCTTGTATTCGTAACCCACGGTCTCCTGGGGATGGCGGCGGCCGCTGCTGGGGGGAACTATGTTTTCGAGTCGCTGGCCGTTGTCGTATCGGTGATAGCCGGAGCTTATTATTATCTTGCGGGCCTGGTCCTGACCAAAGGCGTAACCAGCAGGGACCTGAACATGATCCCCGCAAGGTTCAAGAGGTTCATTCCCAAATACCTTCTTGGAAAGATCGCATAGCCGGCTTTGTTAATAAAATGTTTTCATCTTTGATATTGATTATTGACCGGTAAAGTATAATAATTATATTAAAATTACAGGGCTGTTCCCTGCAAAGGTGGAAACCATATGAAGAAAAAGATCGAGGCCGGCTATGGAAAAGCTGTTTCAGGCGTGTTTTACATGGTCAATCCTGTTAAGAAAATGATGATGAAAACCAACTGCACAGTGCACAAGTTCATAACGATGCAGGCGGTTATTATATTGAAGAACGACGGATACAAAGCGGAGTCTGACTATTTCAGGACCTATATAAGCAGCATAAACAAAGGGGTCCAGTGGGCAGACCAGGATTTCAAGAGCTCGAACCATTTTTACCATCATGAGAAGGGGGTCGGGCTTTACGGCCGCTCCGACCTTCTCACCGAGACCATAAAAGCCTACAACAAGGCTCTCAGCCATTATGAAGCAGATGAAATCCAGAAGGCGATGTTCGACCTGGGGGTTGCACTGCACCTCGTGCAGGATGCCACAGTGCCTCACCACGTGAACAACAAGCTCCTCAAAAGCCACAGGGCATTTGAGCTGTGGATAGTGAGCAGGCTCATGTCCGATTTTTCCTTTGCGACATATTCAGGCACCAAAAAATATGACAGTATAGAGGATTTCGTAGAGAAGAACGCGGTCATGGCTAACGAGGTTTACCGCAGGAATGTTGATGTGGCAAGCAAGGACCAGCGGTATGAGAACATAGCTGTCGCGATACTGCAGGAAGCGCAGAGGACAACGGCAGGGATGATGCTGAAGTTTTATGAAGATATTCAAAACCTTAAAGTTCTTCCTCAGTAGGAAGGACTTTTGTTTGGTTTACCAGAAAGGACGATGGGTATGAAAGTTCTGCTGACGGCGGTCAACGCCAAGTTTATCCACAGCAACCTTGCTGTAAGGTATTTAAAAGCCTGCACCAGGGACATAGGCTACGACTGCGACATAATGGAGTTCTCCATAAACGACAGGAGGGAGAAGGTGCTGGAGACTCTGGCTATGGAAAAGCCGGACGTGGTTGCCTTCTCATGCTATATATGGAATATTGATTACGTGAAGTATCTGGGCAGGCACCTCAGGCTTGTCCGCCCGGAATGCATTATCATTTACGGAGGACCCGAGGTCTCATTCGACTCAGCACAGTTCCTGGAGAACAATGACGGAGATTTTGTGATCGAGGGCGAGGGTGAAGAGACCTACAGGGAGCTCATCCTCAGAATGCTGGATCTCGGCATCTGCAGGGAGGGCATCGCCGAGAACATCCGGGGGCTTGGAATAAGGGGCCTCTACACGAAAACGGAGGTCAGTGTCCATTACGGCGGGAAACGGGAGCTCATGGACATGGGGAAAATCGCCTTCCCCTACGACGGATTCAGCGACCTGGAGAACAAGATAGTGTACTACGAGGCTTCCAGGGGCTGCCCGTTCAACTGCAAGTACTGCCTTTCGTCTACAAGCCGAGGTGTAAGGTTCCACAGCATCGAAAGGGTGAAAGCCGAACTGGCATACCTGGCAGGCAGGGATGTAAAGCTGGTCAAATTCGTCGACAGGACATTCAACTGCAACAGGGAGTTCGCGATGTCGATCTGGGAATTCCTGATCAAGCTTGGCGGAACCACAAGATACCATTTTGAAATATCAGCGGACATACTGAGCGCCCAGGAGCTGGAGCTCCTTGCAAAGGCACCGCCGGGGCTGTTCCAGTTCGAGGTCGGGGTGCAGACAACGAACAACGATGTGCTCAGGACGATCAACAGGCAAGTCAATTTTGAGGACATAAAGGAGAAGGTGTGCGAGCTTGAAAAGCTGAGGAACATAAAGCAGCACCTGGACCTTATAGCAGGCCTGCCCGGGGAGGATTTCGAAAGCTTCAAAAGATCCTTCAACGATGTGTTTTCGATAAGGCCGGAGGAGATACAGCTTGGCTTCCTGAAGCTGCTCAAGGGCTCGCAGATGAGGGCTGAAGCTGAAGACTGGGGCATGGTGTATTCGCCGGAACCTCCCTACGAGATCCTGAAAACAAAGGACATCTCCTATGAGGATCTGGCGGTCCTGAAGAGGGTGGAGGAAGTTGTCGACAAATACTACAATTCAGGCAAGTTTGAGGATATAATCGACTTTTTTCTGCCAAGGTTTGACAGCCCTTTCGACTTCTTCCTTGAGCTCGGAGACTTCTTTCACAGGAGAGGGATGCTCAGCAAAAATGTCTCCTCCGCCGACTACTACAGGGTTTTCCTGGAGTTCTGCCAGGAAAAGTTCGGAGAGGACAGCATTCCGCTGAAGGAGATAATTAAGTTCGACTACCTGAAATTCAACAGGAAGAGGTGGCTTCCGGAATTCCTCCTAAGGGAGACAGACAGGGAAATTGAAAGGAAAATTAAGTCGTCGAGGAGCAAGAATATCCATGTCGAAAAATATTTTATGGATATTCTGCGGTACGTTGATAAAGGGGAAATCGTCATGGGAGAATTCTACTTAACATATGACGATGAAAATGGTAAAATAGAAGCTGTGCCTGCAGAAGAACTGCATGGCCAAGATTAGAAGAGAGGCAGGAAAGCAACAATGGCGGTAAAGAGGATACTGACTTTCGGCGAGAAGACCCTGGAGAGGGTAAGCAGGAAGGTCGAAAAGATCGACGGCGAAACGATGGAGCTGATCAGGGACATGAAGGATACGCTTATGGCTGCGCCGGGAATCGGACTTGCTGCTCCGCAGATAGGAGTTCTGAAGAAAGTCATATATATCAATTTCAAGGATGGGGAAACCGAATTCATCCTTATGAATCCGAAGATAACGGGCAAATCAGGCAGCGAAAGAGACGCCGAGGGCTGCCTCAGCTATCCCAACTACGAAGGGATAGTCGACAGGCCCAAAAAGGTCACTGTGACGGGCTTAGACGAAAAGGGCAGGTCGGTTGTCGTTGAAGGGGAAGGCCTCCTCGCAAGGGCGCTGTGCCATGAGATAGACCATCTCGAAGGAGTGCTTTACACAAAGAGGGCAAGGAAAGTCTACAAGCTTGAAGAACAGTAAACAAAATAAGAGCTGCCGTACCGCAAATCAGTTTGCGGTACGGCAGCTTAATTGTTTTACATGTACTTGACTTCTATGCCCTTGACCTTGAAAATGCCTCCGATTACGGGAAGCTTGAATCTCTGATACAGGAGGACATCATCGAGTATCCTTAGGTATCTCTCGATGTAAACCTTGACGCCTTCATATTCCATTACTGTGTAGCCCAGCTCGGAGCCCTTTAATTCGTGGTGAAGCTCCACCACTATATCCTTTATTTCATTGTCGAAGCAGCCGCCAGATGCCTTTATTGTTTTAACTACAAAAACGCCGTTTTTCTCTTTTGCAGCAGCAAGAGCCTTCTCTTCAATAGTCAACATAAGATTACCCTCCATTACAGTCCAAGAATGTAAATATCATAATATATATGAAAGAATATGTCAATCGAGAGGCCCCAATACATTTGGGTTCTATTTTTTTCGGGTTATGATGTATAATGTAATAAGGAAAACTGATGGATAGAGGTGTTACCTTGGCTATAAAGGAAAAAGACATGAAGTTAGAGCGGGAGAAGCTGGCAGATACTCTCGCCTGGATTGAATCGGAGCTTGAAAGAATCGAGGAAGATGACCAAAAATTGAAGAAGACCATCGACGAGATAAGGCTTGGGACTAAGGGGCGGTTCAGCCAGGAGCTTAAGGTCCAGGAAAAGCTCTATGATATTACCCATAAAAATTACGAGAAGTACATTGAGGCCAGGGACCAGCCGTACTTCGGACGGATAGATTTCCGTGAATATAAGAGAAGCCTCGAAACGTTCTATATAGGCAAGTTCGGACTCGGTGATTTCACCAGAGGCGAGGAGAAGGTAGTCGACTGGAGGGCTCCCATAGCGGACCTTTACTACAGCGGAACTTACGGTGATTCATATTACACTGCGCCTCAGGGGGTTGTAAGCGGCGACCTGAGCCTGAAGAGGAAGTTCATAATTAAGGAAGGCGAGCTTATAGATGCATTTGACGAGGGCATCCACGAGATAATACTGAACAGGGGCGACGCAGAGGGAAACGCCCTTGTCGATGAATTCCTCAAGATAAACCTGGAGGAGAGCATCAGCACAAAACTCAAGGATGTTGTAGCCACCATCCAGAAGGAGCAGAACGAGGTTATCAGGGCTGAGAAAAACAAGCCGCTGATACTTCAGGGTTCAGCCGGTTCGGGCAAAACCACCGTTGCCCTCCACAGGCTGGCGTACCTGCTCTATAAATACAAGGGCAAGATCAGCGGAAACCAGATCCTCGTGCTTGCACCAAACAAGCTGTTTCTCGACTATATATCCGAGGTGCTTCCCGATCTGGGGATAGACGATGTTAAACAGTGCACCTTCGAGGAGATAGCTGCCGAGATTGCCGGAGTGAAGGAGAAGCTGATTTCCAAGGATAAGAAGCTTGCTCAGATCATGGAGAGCCAGAACGGGCTCATGGCAGAGAGCAGCAGCTTCAAGGGCAGCCTTGCTTTCAAGGCTTTCCTGGACAGGTACATTTCGATGCTGGAAACCGCAGACGGATCGGCTGGAGACATAAGGGTCTATGACTACCTGCTTTTTGACAAGGACGAGATAAGAAGGCTTTATTCAAAGGATATGGTCAATTTCCCGCTTAACCAGAGGAAAAAGGAGATAAAGAGGCACCTCCTGCTGAAAATCAGGGGGAAGATAAAAGCCATTCAGGACAAGATAGACTTCACCTGCGAATACATGGTGGCCAGGGAGAAGAAGCTGAACACAGACAGCCCCGAGAGGCGCGAGAAACTGACAAAGCTCTACGATGAAAGGGACAGCAAAAAGAAAGATATAGAAAAAAGGTCAAAGGCTGCTTTCGAGGAGTACTTCGAAAATTGGATGC
Source organism: Bacillota bacterium (assembly GCA_017861315.1). Classification (GTDB taxonomy): domain Bacteria; phylum Bacillota; class Clostridia; order Clostridiales; family Clostridiaceae; genus UBA699. Next base: position 20,738 of record JAGFXP010000021.1, read on the forward strand.
ACCACGGAGTCAAGGCTATGTATTTTGAGCTGTTCAGCAGCGGGGAGCTTTTTGAAAGGGTTTTCCGCGGCGAAGCTGATGAAAGGCTTGCCGGCTTCATGAGGCAGGAGCTAAGCAGCAACTCTGGCAAGGGGATTATAGATTCAGATGACCTGACCGCTCTGGTCTACCTGAAATTCAGGATCGAAGGGGTACCTGAAAAATACAGGTTCACCCACGTTGCTGTCGACGAAGCGCAGGACTACAGCCTGTTCCAGTTCAATGTCATCAGGGAGATGGCGGCCAGCAGTTCGATGACTATAGTGGGAGACATAGGGCAGGGCATATACTACTACAAGGGCATAAAGGATTACGACAAGCTAATCAGCCAGGTTTTCAACGATGACGTAAAATATGTGGCGCTTTCGCAGAGCTACAGGTCAACAGTTGAGATCATAGATTTCGCAAACGTGGTCCTCAGAAAGCAGGAGAACAACCTGAAGCCGGCCATGCCCGTGCTGAGACACGGTAAAAAGCCGATGGTGGCCAGGTATGGAAGCGACGAGGAATTCTGCACAATGATGGAGAAGGTCATCAGGGAAGTGGAAGAACTGAACAAGAAAAGCATCGCAGTCATCGGAAGGACCTTCAGCGAATGCAAAAGGATCAGCGAAATTCTGAAGAAGCACAGCAGCGTTAAGTGGGAGCTGGTGAAGGAAAACGACAAGAAGCTGAAGCTGGACAAAATAATTATACCGGCATACCTCACCAAGGGGCTTGAGTTCGACTGTTCTGTTATATTCAACTGCAGCGGGGATAGTTACACAGACAACGAGCTTGACAAAAAGATGCTGTATGTAGCACTGACCAGGGCTCTGCACCTGGAGTACGTTTTTTACGAAGGAGAGAAATCAGGACTTATCAGTTGAGGTGTATTAAATTAATACTATTTAATAATAATTATTTATTAGCGTCGGTCCATGTGGTATAATAAGGATATTGAAACAAATTCTTTATTTTGGAGGTATGAAAATGAGCAGTATTAAATTGAAAGACAACGTTTATTCCGTTGGGGTAAGGAATCCTGAGCTGAGAGTGTTTGATATTATTATGTACACAAAGAGGGGAACCACATACAATGCCTATCTTATAGATGACGAAAAAGTGGCCCTTATTGATACTGTCAAGGACAGGTATTTCGATGAATACCTGGCGAACGTGAAGGAAGTTATCGGAGACAGGAAAGTCGATTATATAATAGTCCAGCATACCGAACTGGACCACAGCGGTTCGCTTGCCAAGCTTGTGGAGGTTTATCCTGAAGCAAAGGTGATTGGAACAAGAGCAGCCCTGATGTACCTGAAGGAGATAGCAAACAAGGAGATCAACGGCGAGGCTGTCCCTGCAGAACTGTCGTTGGGTAGCACAACTTTGAAGTTCATACAGGCGCCTAATCTGCACTGGCCTGATACCATGTTCACTTATGCCGCAGAGAAGAAGGTCCTTTTCACCTGCGATTTCCTTGGATGCCACTACTGCCCTGAAGGCGGCTCGCTGCTGGACGAAGGTGCAGGGGACTACCTTGAAGAGATGAAGTACTATTTCGACTGCATAATGGGACCGTTCAAGAAATTCGTCAACCAGGGACTGGATAAGATCAAGGACCTGGATTTCGAGCTTGTGGCACCTAGCCACGGACCTGTACATGCCGGGGATATAAAAAAATATACAGACCTTTACAGGGAATGGGCAGCTGACACAGCGCCTGCCGACAGGATTGTCGAGATATTCTATATCTCTGCCTACAGGAACACTGAGCACATGGCGGAGTATATCGCAAAGGCATTGAACGAAGCCGGAATAAAAGCGGCAGCAACCGAGATAACCTCCGTCGATATGGGAGAGGTTATACAGAGGATCGAAAATTCAAGAGGCTTCATGATAGGGTCGCCAACAATCAACCAGGACGCCGTTAAACCTGCATGGGACGTTCTTTCGCTGGTATCGGCAATAACAAACAGAGGAAAGGCTGCAGCGGCTTTCGGATCCTACGGATGGACTGGCGAAGGCGTGCCTATGCTTACAGAAAGGCTCAAATCCCTAAAGCTTAAGGTTGTGGAAGAGGGCTTCAAGTTCAGGTTTGTGCCCGGAGAAGATGACTACAAGAGGGCGGACGAGTTCATAGAGAGTTTCAAAGTGTTGCTTTAGACTTAAAAAGACAAAACAAAACAAAAGCGGCTGCTGCAAAATTTCATTTTGCAGCAGCCGCTTGTTTATTACTGAAGATATTTAAACGTCCAGTCCACCAGGTCTATTACCAGGTCGGCTGTCGAATCATCCCTGTCCAGAGCTGCATTAAGCTCGACAATGTCCAGCGACTTGACGAGGTTTGTGCTCATCAGGTATTTCAGGAGATATTTTGCCTGAAGCACTGTCATTCCGTCCTGTACAGGAGTGCCTGTGCCTGGAACCAGGCTGAAGTCAAGGCAGTCGATGTCGAAGCTCAGGTGAACAGCGTCAACTCCGTTGTCCAGGAGCTGCTGGTGGATTTCGTCCATTATTGCCTTCATTCCTCTTTCGTTGACATCAATTGTCGAATACACGTTTAGGTTCATCTCTTCGATAAGAGCCATTTCTCCTTCGTCGATATCCCTTGCCCCGATTATGAACACATTCTCAGGATTGACTTTTACGCCTTCAAAATACAGGTCTGTCAATTCGGTAATGCCTCTTCCCATAGCGGCTGCCAGAGGCATTCCGTGCACATTTCCGGAAGGGGTTGTCTCAGGGGTGTTTATGTCAGTGTGGGCGTCAACCCAGATAACAGCAAGGTTCTTGTAGTATTTGCTTGCCCCGGATATGCTTCCAAGACCGAGGGAATGATCTCCTCCGACTACAAAAGGGAAACTCTGGGCAGCAAGCGAGTTATATACATAATCAGCAAGATCCTGATTCACATCAACTATTGGCTGAAGGTATTTCATCTTTGGATGATAACTGAACTTGCTGTCTTCAGGTATACAGTCAACTTTAAGGTTTCCTAAGTCGCGTACAGTATGATTATTCTTTGTAATAACCTTATCAATATCTTTTTCTCTAAGCTTCGTCGGACCGAAATCTACTCCTCTTACATCAGAACCAAAAAACAGGGGAACACCGATTAAATTAACATCCATTCTTCATACCTCCTAATAGATTTTTTTTAGCATGTCGACTTTTGATTTTACAGTCTTTGACCTACAAATAATGATTATATACTTTTTATTGCAGATGAAAAGTACTTTGATAATACGCGGAATAATTGAAAGATTCTGTTATTTATGGTTATACTTTTTTGCTGAATAATATTAATGTCGTCCGTGGAGGCACGAATAAAAATATTAGCAATACCGGTTTTTATATGGTAGAATAATATCATTAAGCAGCTGGAAACAGCTTATAAAACCTGTATATTTTCGAAAAAAATTTTTTTATTGAGGGGTAGTAATATGGATAAGGAAAAGATACTCGAATACCTTGACGAGAGCGGCATGAGCGACATCGAGGTAATTAAGGAAGAGAAGGATTATATCGCTGTGAAGTTCTATTACGATTTCGATGCGGATGAAATGAAGGCTGCAGAAGCCTATGCGAACGATGAATCGGGAACAGAGAAGAATGATTCGTGGAATGAGGAGTTCTATCTTCCTTACCTGACGGAGCTGGCTGTAGATAATGTAGGGGAGATAATAGAAGAGATAATGGGCGACACAGGAACGAAGGCTCAGTTTGTATCCTATCAGATGGAAGAAGGGGACGATTACAGCGAATTCATTGCATTATTCCATGCTGAAGGAGCCGTGGTGAGCATCGAAGACATACTTGACAAGTTAGAGGGTTAACGGGAGGTGCTGAAGTGAGGACAGTAGTATTGTTTTCTTCGCCTAACAGGACAGGCAATACCGGCGTCCTGCTGGACAGCTTCTTGAAGGGCTGCAGCGGCGAGGTCGAGGTTGTAAACGTCTATGGACTGGATGTGAAACCCTGCATTGACTGCAGGTTCTGCCAGAGAAACAAGAGGTGTGTATTCGACGACTTGAACGAGCTGTATGAGAAGGTCGAAAACTGTGATGCGGTCGTCATAGCTTCGCCAATGTACTTCACCTCTTTCCCTGCTCCTCTCAAAACTGTCATCGACAGATTCCAGGTTTACTGGAGCAGGAAGTACATCCATAAGGACTCATCTCCTTTCAAGAGAAAAAAGGGGATACTTATCATGACATCGGGACTTAAGGGGATTTCAGCTTTCTCCCACTGCGAAGCAATGATGAGGCAGTTCTTCTCTCTGACCAATGCGGAGGCAGCCCAGCCGCTCTATGCGGACGGAACTGACCATAAACCGGTGAAGGATGACGAAGACGTCATGAATGGTGCAACAAACAGAGGCAGGGAATTTTGCGGATAAAGTTTCCTTATAAATAATGTTGAATACGGAGGGGAAAATTTAAATGATGAAGACAGATTTGGCCATGGGGCTAATAAGGGTTACAGAATCAGCAGCGCTCAGGGCCTCCAAATGGATGGGCAAGGGCAATAAGATAGCTGCAGACCAGGCTGCAGTTGACGGAATGGAGAAGGCGTTTGGACTGATGCCTATAAGAGGGACAGTCGTTATTGGAGAGGGAGAGCTCGACGAGGCGCCAATGCTTTACATAGGACAGCAGGTTGGTATAGGGGACGACGACATGCCCGAAATGGATATAGCGGTGGATCCGCTTGAGGGAACAACGCTGATAGCGAAGGGTCATCCCAACGCTACTTCAGTCCTCGCGATGGGACCTAAGGGAAGCCTTTTCCATGCGCCGGACATGTACATGAAGAAGATCGCTGCAGGTCCAGGGGCAAAGGGCGTAATCGACATCAACAAATCTCCCAAGGAAAACATACTCAGCGTTGCGAGGGCTCTCAATAAACCTGTCGAGGAACTGACTATAATGGTCCAGGAAAGGGAGAGGCATGATTACATAATCCGCGATGCGAGAGAAGTAGGAGCCAGGGTCAAGCTGTTCGGAGACGGAGACGTGGCTGCCGTTCTTGCCTGCGGGTTTGAGGAGACAGGCGTGGACCTCATGATGGGCACAGGCGGAGCTCCGGAAGGCGTAATATCAGCTGCTGCTATAAAATGCCTGGGCGGAGACATGCAGGCTCAGCTCGTGCCTATGAACGAAGGCGAGGCTAACAGATGCAGGGAAATGGGCATAGAGGACGTAACAAAAGTACTCATGATCAGCGACCTGATCAAATCTGAAGATGTTTATTTTGCGGCTACGGCTATCACAGACTGCGACCTTCTGAAAGGCGTAATATACAACAAAAACGAATATGCCAAGACGCATTCCATAGTAATGCGTTCATCAACTGAAACAATAAGGTTCGTTGAGACGATTCACAACCTGAAGAAGAGCAACCTGATAGATTAGATTCAATACAGTAAAAAAGTCACGCTGCAGAACGCAGCGTGACTTTTTAGTTTAAATCATATTAAGTTCGGCAAGGGAATTGCTGCAGCTGCAGATTATTTCCGGCTTCATGCTGTCTATGAGGTCAAGCAGGACGGACCTCAGCGCGCCGGCCATCTCGTCCATGCATTCAAGGACTTCCTTATGGGACAGGGCGGTCTCGGATATGCCGGCGGCATAGTTCGTAACGAGGGATATCGTTGCATAGTGCAGTCCCATTTCCCTTGCAAGGACAACCTCAGGGACGTTCGTCATGCCTACAACATCCCCTCCGAGGATCTTGAACATGTTTATTTCCGCAGGTGTTTCGAACCTCGGACCCTCCGTGCAGACGTAGGTGCCTTTGTCGACGTACCTGGCTCCGCATCTTTCCATGGATTCAGCGAGCGCCCTGCGGAGAGTGCTGCAGTACGGTTCGGTCATATCCATATGGACGACACCGCTGCCCTTCTCGCCGAAATACGTGAGCTCCCTGTTCTTAGTGAAATCGATGAACTGGTCCAGTATTACAAAGTCACCTACCCTGCAGTTCTGGACGCCGCCCACGGCCGTAGTGGCTACGACAAAATCGATGCCGAGCTTCTTAAGTGCGTATATATTGCCTTTATAGTTGACCTGTGAAGGTGTCAGCTTGTGGCCCTTTGTATGCCTTTCAAGGAAAAAGACTTCGTTGTCACCCCTGTCAGCTTTCATAACTTCTACACTACCAAAAGGGGTGTCCACATTCATGCTCTGCTGATTCTCGAAAAAAGAACTGTCAGTAACACCGGTGCCTCCAATTATAGCAAACTTCATATTATCACCCTTTCAAACGTAATACATATATTTTAAGGTTTTCTCAGAGTTGTGTAAAGATGCTATTGATTATATTCAATAATACTGTAAAATAATTAGTATAGGTTAAGTGCAAAAAATGTAAATGCTAAGTGTGGTGATAATATATGAGTGTAAGTGTAGAGGACATCATCAAGGATTTCAATCTTGAAGTGATATTAAAAGGTGAAAAGAACAATCAGATAGAGGTGTCGGATATCAACAGGCCTGGTCTGCAGTTTGCTGGTTTCTACAGCTATTTCGCAAATAAAAGGATCCAGATCATAGGCAAAGCCGAATGGAGCTTTCTGGATGCGATGCAGCCTGCCCTCAGGGAGAAAAGGCTAGGGAAATATTTTGAATTCCCGAACCCGTGCACAATATTGACACGCGGCCAGGAACCTCACCCTGAGATGGTTGAGCATGCGAAGAAGAACAAGAGATGGATATTGAGGACGGACATGCTCTCAACGAGGTTCATTAAGAGGATAACAAGCTATCTTGACACAAACCTCGCACCGGAGGTCAGGATGCACGGTGTGCTCCTTGACGTATACGGAGTCGGCGTACTGCTGATAGGCGAGAGCGGCATCGGAAAAAGCGAGATTGCCCTTGAACTCATAAAGAGGGGCCACAGGCTTTCTGCTGACGATGCTGTTGATATCAAGGAAATCGACGGGGTGCTTCACGGCGGAGCTCCTTACATAACATCGGGCATGATGGAGGTAAGGGGTATGGGCATCATCGACGTCGCTGCCCTGTATGGCCTCAGCTCCATGGTCAAGTCGAAGATAATCCATCTGGTCATCTACCTTGAACACTGGAAGCAGGATCATAATTACGACAGGCTTGGCGTTGATCCCGAATATACGGAGATACTTAACGTAAAAGTGAACAAGATAAAGATACCGGTTATGCCGGGAAGGAACGTGGCGGTAATAGTTGAGGCAGCTGCGGCTAACTTCAGATACGGACTTGTTTCCAAGGTTACGCCTGCAGATACCATAGATGCAAGGATTATGGAAGAGTCCGAAAAACATCAAAAAACAAAAATGGATTCGAAGCTCTTGGAAGACGAGGATCCGACATAACAGGAGGGGGAACTCAAAGTGGAAAAATGCTTAACAAAAAAATACGGTTACGCATGGGACAAGTACGACAGCGAAGACCTTAAAAAGGTATTCGAACTTGGCGAAAGGTACAAGGCTTTCATGTCTGAATGCAAGACCGAAAGGGAATGCGTCGAGGAGATGATTGCCCGGGCGAAGGCCAATGGCTACAGGGATCTGGATGAAATCATCAGTGAAAATGTCAGGATCAAGTCTGGCGACAAGATTTACGCAAACAACAGGGACAAGGCCCTTGCCCTGTTCATGATAGGCACAGAGAGCATGGAGAAGGGGATGAACATCCTGGGAGCACATGTTGATTCGCCGAGGCTGGACCTCAAGCAGAACCCGCTCTACGAGGATACTGACCTTGCATTCCTGAAGACCCATTATTACGGCGGCATCAAGAAGTACCAGTGGGTGACCACGCCGATGGCTATACACGGCGTTGTCATTAAAAACAACGGCGAAAAGGTTAAAATCGTCATCGGAGAAGATGAAAGCGATCCGGTATTCGGAGTTTCCGACCTCCTGATCCATCTTTCTGCAGAGCAGATGGCCAAGAAGGCTTCCGAAGTGATAGAAGGAGAGAACCTTAACATATTTGCGGGAAGCATACCTGCAAAGACAGACGATAAGGACGCCAAGGAAAAGGTGAAGGGCAACATACTTGACATACTCAACCAGAAATACGGCATCTGCGAGGAGGATTTTGTATCTGCAGAAATTGAAATCGTGCCTGCAGGCAAGGCAAGAGATTACGGCTTGGACAAGAGCATGATCATGGCCTACGGACACGATGACAGGGTATGTTCATACACATCCTTCGAAGCGATGATGAAGCTGGAAGCCTGTGCAAAAACCTGTGTCACGCTTCTTGTGGACAAGGAGGAAGTGGGCAGCATTGGAGCAACAGGGATGCACTCAAGATTCTTCGAGAACACGGTGGCTGAGATACTCAACCTGTGCGGCGGGTACTCAGACATCAGCATCAGAAGGACCCTTTCAAACTCAAAGATGCTTTCATCAGACGTTACAGCAGCTTTCGACCCTTCCTACGCTTCGGTCATGGAGAAGATGAACTCTGCCTATTTCGGCAAGGGGATAGTCCTCAACAAATATACCGGCTCCAAAGGCAAGGCGGGAAGCAACGACGCAAACCCTGAGTTCATAGCCGAGCTAAGGAGCATATTCGACAAGGAGAATGTTTCCTGGCAGACCTCCGAGCTGGGGAAGGTCGACGTGGGAGGCGGCGGAACCATAGCATACATCCTGGCACAGTATGACATGGAGGTTATAGACAGCGGCGTAGCGCTTCACAACATGCACGCGCCTTACGAAATAGCCAGCAAGGCCGATATATACGAAACAATGAGAGCTTACCACGCTTTCCTGGTAAACGCATAGGTTTTAAACAGATAATGCAAAAGGGATATCCTGATAAAAATCAGAGTATCCCTTTTTTGTTCATTTCCAGTTTGTTGAGCTCAAGCATGAAGTTTTGGATCTCCTCTTTGCCCAGGAATACGGAGCCCACCTCAAGGCTGTGGGAATGATCCGTCTCCGCGATGCCGTGGAAGTCGGAACCCGCTGTGACTATCTTTTTGTGCTCCATAGCCATCTTCAGGTATCTGTCTGTTTCCTCGATGGAGTTGGAGTAATATCTTGACTCCATTCCGTCGAAGCCCATCTTGAGAAGAAGCTCCACGTTGCTATTCTTGATGAGGGCGGGATGTGCCAGGACCTTAAGCGCTCCTGCAGAGCTCAGCAGGTCCAGCCCTTCCTCCGTAGTCATCTTGACGCTCGGCACGTAGGCCGGGCTTTCGCGGCTGATTATGTTCTCGAATATATAGTTCCATTCAAGGTCATAGCCTGCCTCGATTATCGCTTTTGCAAGATGCGGCCTTGCTATGACTCCGCTTGTATCCTTCATGATTTTCTCAAGGCTTATCCTGATTGAAAAAACCTCGTCCAGCTTATGGACCATCGCCTCGGCGCGCTTGTATCTCTGCAGATGGATGTTATCAAGATG
>JAGFXP010000048.1 GCA_017861315.1 Bacillota bacterium
ATGTCTTTTATTTCATCCTTCGTCAATTCAACAGATATCTTATCGATGACTTTCAGATTCTCCTCATGATATCCGTTGTGCATTCTCAAAGCATTTTTTTCTCCTTTTAGCCCTAAAGAATACAAAGGTTTTTGTTTTTCATCTTTGTAATGCGCAACAATATAAAGTCTTATTCCTTGATTTTTTATACCGGCTTCTCCTCCGGTACTTGTGACTTCAACCAAAGTGCCTAATGGCAATTTATACTTTTCCAAAAAATCCACATCCTCTCCTTATATGAATTCAACAGGGAGACTCAATTACCTTTATTTTCTGAAATTTCTTATATATTTTGCCATTATTTTCAGCAGCTCTTAACTGAATCTTTTTGCATATCCGCACCTTTTGCACAATTCTTCTGACGCACGCCTTCTTGAAAACCCATCATAAAGGTTCATGGCTCGTTCTGAGGCCAGTATATCCTCAAGAGGAGTTTCAAGAACGTTTCCCAGCGGTATGTTCCCTTCACTGTCTAAGCAGCAGGGCACCGCAGTCCCGTCAACAAGTATACCCATATGATCCCTCAATCCATAACAAAACACATTGTCGTCCGGAGCAGCTTTGCTGATGTCCGGCCAGTTGAATTTTTCCGCCATGTTCAGATAGACCTTATCCCTCAGCTTGAAACTGTAGGAATCCTGAAGTTTTTCGCTTATGGAGAAGCCGGGCTTGAGCCTGTCCTCCATTTTTTTCAATATATCTGCATTCGACTTGTTGCTGCCCTTTATCTCGTGGCTGTCCATATTCCACAACCTCAGCGAAATAATTACGTTGCTCTTTTCATTTGCCTCTGATATGAAATCCAGTGCATTATCCAGATACTCATCCAGATCTTCGGAGTTGTCATTTGCCTCGAAGCTGCTGAGCGATATATTGACCTGCCTCAAGGCGGGAGAAACCATCAGGACATCCTTCACACTGTTTATCAAAGTTCCGTTTGTGGTTATGTTGACCTTCAACCCTTTCTCGCTGCTGATTTCCAGAAACCTGCCAAGTTTAGGATTCAAAAACGGCTCCCCCATCAAATGAAAATAGATATGATCTGTGTAAGGTTTTACAGCCTCCACTATGTGGGTAAAGGCTTCCTCATCCATAAATTTCAACTCTCTCCCTGTTTTAGGGCAAAAGTTGCAGCTTAAATTGCATACGTTCGTTATTTCTATGTAAACCCTTTTAAATCTCTTCATGTTTCTTAACACCAAATTCCTAACCTGTTTTTCTCTATGAACTAAAAAAACTCATCCAGGAGACTAACGTCTTCATGGACGAGTTAAGAATATTATCTTCGACATAGCCCATAATATTATAATTTCAAGGCATGCCGGTTGTCAATGATGCACCATGGCTTTTTTGAAATCCCTGACTAAATTTCGCACCTGTCCGAAAATCCAGCAGGCGGCACCCCCAAAGATTTCAGCATTCTTGCCCAGTAGTTCACCTGCGCTGCAGTGCTGGATAGGATAACGATCTCGCGTTCAGTAAATGCAGCTTTCACTTTCTCGATGAATTCCGCCGGTATTTCAACCGGAGTCTGGGAAATCAATTTTGCGTATCCTAATGCCAACCTTTCCTTTTCGGAGAACGAATCGATCTGTTCCAGCTCAACTTTCCCGGCCAGGCCTTTCATTTCTTCTTTTGTTATGCCGCTTTTTTCATACTCAAAAGAATTCATGTCTATGCAGAACGAGCATGCTATGCTTATTGATGCCTGGATCCTCACCAGTTTCAGGATGCGCTCATTCAGATCCTTATCGCCGTGAGCTATCAGTGACTCCAAAACTGCTGAGCTGATAGCAACCTTTGGATACCAGGCTAAAAGCCTTGGAGCCAGCAGGTCTTTCTTTGTGACTCTTTTTGTGATTATCAGACCTATCTTGATGTAAAACGGAATTTTCTCCGGCGGTTTGATATACGCGTCCGTATTCATGCCAGTCCTCCTTCGTGATATTATAATTTTTAAAGCTATGAATCCTGCCTCACAAGGTATACGAAGCCGCCTCCGAGCTTTGTCGTATTGTACCAAAGGGCAAGATTGAGTTTTTTAACTGCGCCCTCATCCAGGACCTCTGCAACCGCATAATCGGCCTCCCCTGTATGCTCCAGCGAGATTATGGTGACCCAGTGCCATCTGTCCAGCCTGTGCTCCTTGCCGTTGCACAGGTTAAGGAAAGCCACAGGGCAGTCCTCTGCCAGCCCTTCCTCTATGAAGCCGAGCACCCGGGCCAGGCTGGGCCGTTTAGATCTGTCCCTGGGCAGATCCAAAACCTGAAACCCGGCCTTGATTTTCTTTGAAGCTGCATATGCGGACAAGCCTTCATAGAACCTCTTAGTTGTATGCACGCCTCTCAATGTCGGCGTTACGTACTCCCACATCTCTTCCATGAATGACAGGCATTCCTCCCTGCTCCTGCAGAACTCATGAAGCCCGGCTGAAGACTTGCCATTTTTCACATACATCATTATATTCGACGCCGCAGTCGGGCCGCACCCGGAAAGGCGCTGCCACTTATCTGTGTACCACTCCTGGCTGCAGCCGAAGTAAGATATGCTGCAGCTTTCATCTGAAACCTTGAAAAGCTCAGGATGCTCTATCGACCATGCTCCCATTTGTTTCACACCTCTCCTCTGCTTATATTGCTGAATTAATCTTACATTATTCTACACCTAATGCGTTTAGCTTTTCCACAATAATTTCTTTGCTAAAACAGAGCTGTGCTTTATTCGCACAGCCCTGTTTTAATCAATTCGCATTATGATCTTTTGTATGAAATTTTACAGGAGCTGCAGAGCCCTCATAGGGCAGAAGCTGACGCATTTGCCGCATTTTATGCATGCATCATTGTCAACTGTAGGGGCGTCGAACCCGTCCTGCTTAAGCGCTCCAACCGGGCAGACCCTCACGGCAGGGCAAGGATGGTTCTGCGGACATCTCTGTTCATTTACAACCAATTCATTCATCTCTTTTATTCCTCCGTTCATTTTTCTTTTCAAAGGCAGACCATAATAAGGTCCCGATACACTATTATCGCAAGTATATTAGCAATCACTTATATACTTATAATAATGCCTTTTCCCGGACTTGTCAAGCCTCTTATAACCCGCTAAAAAAAGACAGATTGCCTGGTTCAGAGGGCAATCCGTCTTTTGCTGTCATTATTTTGTGAATGCTGCCAGATGCTGCTCTGAAGCTTCCTTCAGCGAAGTGAACACCTGCTTCATGTCATCTGGCAGGTTCTGGCTCAGGAACTTCTCGTACATCGCAATGTTATTGATCTCTGCCTCTTCACAGATGTCCATACCTTCCTCTACGGTTGCAGGGACAACTACATGCGTGGAGGAAGTGTCCTCGGGCACAGCCATATCCCTGTAGCCGTACAGGGTTATCAGCGCATCAATATGATTCTGCTCTGCACCGACTATGCTTGAAAAAGGATTCACTTCCCCAAACTTGTCGATCACTGCCTGGTATTCGCTTCTTGCTGCATACTCGTCCTCTATAGCATACCTGAGCATCTCTTCTTCAGTAAGGTTTTCATCAGCCAATGCACCTTTGTATCCGTAAACATCGCTTTCAACCGCTGTTTCATTGCCGGTTTCTGTTCCCGTCTCTGTGCCTGTTTCAGTATTAGTGGTATTCGTCGGAGTAGTGTTGTTTCCCGTCTGGCTGCTGCAGCCAGCAAACATTGCCAGCACAGCCAGTGACACGATAAGCATTTTTACAGCTTTTCCTTTCATTTCTCCATCCCTCTCTTCCTAAATACTTGAAATCAGCGTTAATCTGATTTGAGAAAGACAGGATGCATAGTATTGCTTCCTGTCTTCCCTACTGGTGAAGGTTGCTGGTTAGTTGTTTCTGCCTGCCTGTGTCTGCAACTGTGTCTGATCTAAATCTCCGTCACAATTCTGCTGCTGGTTCTGTGCCTGTGTCTGGTCCTGTGACTTTAGCTGGTCCTGTGCCTGTAGCTGGTCACAATCTCCGTCACATAGTTGCTGCTGGGTCTGGGTCTGGGTCTGGGTCTGGGTCTGTGCTTGTGTCTGGCCGCAGCCCTCATTCTGATTCTGGGCCTGGGCACCGTTCATATTCTGGGCCTGGGCACCGTTCATATTCTGGTACTGGTACATGTTCTGTGCCATGGACTGATCACCGTTCTGGTTCTTATACTGGCTCTGTACTGATGTTTCAACGGCTGCCTGAGCCTTGTTTGCTTCCGCATCCTGGTTTGAGCTGCTTGCTGACGCAAAAACCGCACCGGACGTTCCTAGCATTCCAACGATCGCCATTGCTGAAATTACTTTCTTCATAATCATTTTCATCACCTCATAATTTATTTTGTTTCTATGGTTTAAGTATATGAGGCAAATGTGATAGAAATATGATAGATAAAATTTTTATTTTATTCCGCAGACTTGTCAAGCTCGAACCAGAATGTTGTACCGCTGCCCTCCCTGCTCTCCACAGAGTAACCAGCTTTGTGGGCTTCGAGGATGCTCCTAACGATGGATAGTCCCAGCCCGGAGCCGTAGATCTTTCTTTTCTTTATGCCCTTTGTCCTGTAGTACCTGTCCCATATGAACTCCAGCTCCTCTTCAGGGATTCCTACCCCGTGGTCGCTGATCTTTACCCTTGCCCTGCTGCCTGTATCCTCCACCTGGACTTCAATGTCCCTGCCGTCCGGGGAATAGTTTATCGCGTTCTTTATCAGGTTATGGAGAACCTGCTCGATCCTAACCTTGTCGCCCCTAACAGCCGCCGCACGGGCACCGCTGAAAATTATCCTCATCCCGCTCTCGCCCAGGACGACCTCGTACTTCCTTATTATCTCCCTGATCATTTCCGATATGTCGAAGTTTGTGACATCGAGCTCCATAAGTCCGGACTGTATCTGCGAATAGTCAAGGATGTCGTCCACGAGCACGCCCAGCCTGTCAGATTCCTGCGATATTATATCAAGCTGCCCGTCCCTCCTGGCCTTGTTTTCACCCGTAACATCCCTTATCGTCTCGGCATATCCCTTTATTATCGACAGGGGCGTCCTCAGCTCATGGGAGACATTCTCTACTATCTCCTTCCTCAGGCGCTCCGTCTTCTGGAGCCTTTCAGCCATCTTGTTGAAGGTCCTGCCCAGCGCTCCCAGTTCATCGTTGCTCCTTATGTCCACCCTCGATTCAAGGTTCCCCTTCTCGATATCCCCGGCTGCAGCTGTGAGCTTTTTTACAGGCCTTGTCAGGTTCCTTGACATGAAGAACGCCAAAACCCCTGACAACAGCAGCAGAACTGCCGCAGCAAGAGCAAGGACCTTGTTCATTATCCCTATCATCTCATCGATGGGAGCCAGAGGGATCGTGGCCAGGGCCACGTAATCCTCCCCTACTGCATCTTTGAACGCTATGGAGAGGACCATGACCTCAAAGCCATACACAGGGTGTACCGTCTCCTCCACTGCGTTTTTGCCTGCCAGCCCGTTTTCTATGAGCCTCTGCTTAAGCTCACCATCCTGAATAACTCCGCTCCCCTTGCCGTATCCCTGCCCTGCCGCTGCACTGCTGTCCGGCTGCACCTGTGTTTCTACGGAACTCCCGCCGCTGCCGGAGCTTTCCGTACCGCTGCCCTGCTGTGAGCTTCCGCCGCTGCCCGATCCGTTCCCGGCAAGGAGCGAGACATTGATGCTTTCCATTCCAACCGTCTGGTTCATATTGACCTCTATGCCGGCGCTGTCCGGACTCTGCCCGTTGATGTATATAGTGTTCCCTCTTGAATCGATTATCTCTAGCGCTATGTCCTCCCTGTATGCAAGGGAATCAAGCTTGTCACTTATGCCCGATGCGGAGGATATCTCCTGTCCGTTCAGAGTCACGTACACGCTGGAGCTGACGTTCTTCACCTTGCTGTCGATGAACAGATCCTTAAGGAAGAAAACTTGAAAAACCGCCAGCGAAGCGGTTATGAGAAGGACGAGCACCATCATGCCCGCCCAGAGCTTGTGCATTATTTTCTTCACGCTTCATCACTCTCCTCGAACTTGTAGCCCTTGCCCCACACGGTCACGACGAGATTCCTGTACCTGCCCAGGCTTTCCCTCAGCATCTTAACATGGGTGTCTACGGTCCGGTCGTCGCCCATAAAGTCTATGCCCCATGCGCCGTCCAGCAGCATGTCCCTGGACAGGACCATGTTCCTGTTCCTTATTAAATATTCGAGGAGGTCATATTCCTTGGGCGTCATCTTGATTTTGGCTCCGTCCACGAACACATTCTGTGACTCGAAATCCACCAGGAGGTCTTTGTACTCGTACTTTTGCCTGTCTTCCTCCTTCTTAGCCTTATCGTTCCTTCTGAATATCACCTTGATCCTGGCAAGGAGTTCCCTGGGGCTGAAAGGCTTCACAATATAGTCGTCTATACCGAGCTCGAATCCGCGCAGCTTGTCATATTCCTGGCCTTTGGCGGAAAGGATGATGATAGGTACCTCCGAACTCTCCCTGACCTTCCTGCATACATCCCATCCGCTGATTTCAGGCATCATGATGTCCACAAGGATGATGTCATACTCGTTTTTCGCGAAAAGCTCCAGAGCTTCCCTGCCGTCCGCCGCCTCGTCAACGATGTAGCTATCCATACTCATGTATTCCTTTATTATGTTCCTGATCTCCTTTTCATCTTCGGCTATAAGAACCCTTTTTTCACCCATGCCATCACCTCTGCCTGATTATTTCGCATATGTAATCGGACAGGCTGCATGAAGCTGCATCCTGTCCTTCTTTCCATTAAATTTGCCGGGATTTTATTTTCCCGACTGGTCCTGAGTTTGTGTCTGTGTCTGGTCGCAGTCTCCGTCACATGACTGCTGCTGTGTCTGTGTCTTTGTCTGTGTCTGTGTCTTGTCCTGTGTGCAGTCACCGCTCTTTTCCTGTGCCTGGCTGCCGTTCTGGTACTTGTGCTGGAACTTGTACTGGTACTGGTTCTGTGCTGAAGCCTCGACAGCCGCCTTAGGCTTGCTTGCTTCCGCGCCCTTGTCTGTGCTGTTTGGTGCCGCCATAACCGCACCGGAAGTTGCGAGCACTCCCACTATTGCCATTGCCGAAATCACTTTTTTCATTATCATTTTCCAATCACCTCATAATTTATTTTGTTTGGTTTATGGTCTCAGTATATAAGGCAATTGTGATGAAAATATGATAAGGAAATATTTTTTTTAAAATCCTGTTACTGTTTGACTGCCTTTGAAATCGCATCCTCCACTGCCTTGATGATTCCATTCGAGCTTAACGTAGCCCCGCTTACCGTGTCAACGTCTGTTGATTGGGCTTCAATAATACAGGAAGGTATAACCGCTGCAGCTTCATCAAAATATTCCTCATTATCGTTGCTGCTGATGATGGTTATATCTGTGATTTTATCGTTACTGATTGTTACAGTAACTTTGATTCCCGGATTTTTGCCCGTTGCTGTACCTTCATACGTGCCGTCGGTATATTTGCTTGGCGCCTCAGTTTGCTCCACCTGCCCACTTACCGCCTGATCATCGGTCGTCTGCTGGTCAACCGGCTGTTGGTCAGCCGCCTGTTCAGTTGTTTTATCATCTGCAGCATCATTTTCAGTGCTTTGAGCTGATGGTGTCTGCTGGCCTGGATTTGCATTTTTTTGGGAATTAGCTGCTGCCAATACAAGAACCAGTGCAGCTATTCCTATGATAATAAATTTGATATCTTTCTTATCCATTGAGTACACCTTCCTTGGTTTACTTGTGCAGCAAAATCAAAATGGGCTGCCGCAGATATTCATTCTGCGGCAGTCCGCTTAATCTACCACTTGCCTTTGCCTACATGTGTCTCTATCTCTGCCTTGCTCCTCTGCTTCATCACCCAGGCTTCATCGTGAGCCTTCCTGAAAACATCTACGCAGCCAGTGTCAAGATTCAGCTCTATGCCTTCCTTGGCAAGCGCCTTGATCTTCATTGCATAATGCACTATTGCCATGTGGATGTCATTGGTGCGGTCTGAATCATAGATTTTCTTTGCAGCGTCTTCTGACAGAGCCTCGAACGCCTCTTTTGGCGAACCGCACTTAGGACATTTTTCAGGAGCTTCCTCTCCCTCGTGAACGTAGCCGCAGACAGTACATACCCATAACATAATTCTATCCCCTTTCAATCTTTAATTATTCACTGCTTTCTTTTAATTATACGCAATATTCTGCCAACTTACAAGTTCGGCTGCGCGTCAAAACCCAGCAAGGTCATAAGGCTGAATTCGCTGACCCAGGCTGTTTCCTCTTAATTCCCAAAACAAAAAGTCTATGGTATAATGAATTGTGTGTAAAAAAACAAATATTCTAGATTTCTATTATCAAAAGGGGGTATCATAATAATGAAAAAAAGACTCGGAATACTTCTGATGTCAGCGATACTTGTTGTCTCGACAGTTCTCGCAGCAGGCTGCTCACCGGAGCCGAAGGAAAAAATCAAGATTGCGGCGCTTAAGGGGCCTACAGGAATGGGACTCGTCAAGCTGATGGAGGAAAACACAGACCTATACGAAATAACGCTCTACGACTCACCTGACCAGATCGTTTCGAAGATCGTCACAGGCGAAATTGACGGAGCCGCAGTTCCATCGAACCTCGCTCCGATCCTATACACAAAGACAGAGAAGAAGATAAAGCTTACAAACCTCACCACAATGGGAGTGCTCTACATAGTTGAAAACGGAAATACAATAAAAAGCATAGCAGACCTCAAGGGCAAGACAATATACACAAGCGGCAAGGGCGGGTCGCCTGAATTCGCTCTGAACTACATCCTCAGGGAAAACGGACTTGAGCCTGACGTGGATGTGAAAGTGGAATACAAGGCAGACCATGCTACGGTGTCCGCTGCGATCGCATCGGGAGAAGCAGCAATAGCAATGCTTCCCGAACCTTTCGTGACCACAACTAAAGCCAAGGTTGCAAGCCTTTCAGTTCCGATAGACATGACTGCCGAATGGAGCAAAGTTTCCGGCGGCAGCAGCGAGCTCATAATGGGAGCTTTCGTCATGACAAACGACATCATCGATACAAGGAAAAAAGATGTGGATGCATTCCTTGAAAAGTACAAGGAATCAGTTGACTACGTGAACAATAACCCTAAGGAAGCAGCAGAGCTGATTGCCAAGCACGCAATCCTTCCAAACGCAGCAGTTGCGGAAGCTGCTATACCTGGTTCAAACATAGTATTCACAAGCGCGCAGGACGCCAAGAAATCACTTGAAGGATTCTTCACAGTTCTGAAGAACAGCGATCCGGCATCCATCGGAGGAAGTCTGCCTGATGAAAACTTCTATTACGAAGGCAAGTAAAAGGATATCGAAAAAGATCCTGATTATATTATTCTGGATAATGGTGTGGGAGTTCGGCTCCCTCCTAATCGACAACGTGATACTTCTCCCTTCACCATTGGAAGTGCTGCAGATGCTGTCGAAGCTCATATTCCAGCAGTACTTCTGGCTCTGCGTCTTCAGCAGCATAGCAAGGGTCATAGTAGGGCTGGTGCTTTCCATAGGCCTGGGCGTGGCCGTAGGCATAATAGCCGGGCTCAACAGCCATGTGGAGGAGCTTCTCACTCCCCTGCTTGTCACGGTCAAGTCGACGCCCATAATGTCCATCATCATACTGGCTCTGGTCTGGTTCAGGTCGACGAATGTGGCCATATTCACAGCCGTGCTCATATGCTTCCCCGTTATCTACACGAACGTGGTGCAGGGCATCAAGTCCGTTGACGTGCAGCTGCTGCAGATGGCCCAGCTGTACAAAGTTAAGAGAAAATATGTCATAAGGGACATCTACATCCCTTCAATTAAGCACTACATCATATCCGGGGTGCTCATGTGCCTGGGGCTGGCATGGAAGGTTTCGGTGACCTCCGAGGTTCTCGCGACGCCGAAGTACTCCATAGGCCTCAACCTGCTCAACTCAAAAGCAATGCTGGAGACATCGGAGCTCTTCGCCTGGACCGTTGTTGTGGTGATCCTCAGCTTCGGCTTCGAGTCATTGTTCAAGTACTACGTCAAGAAAACAGACAGGCTGTCGGCGGAATAAAGGTGGTAGACATGGAAAACGAAAAGGAATACCTTGTGCAGGTAAGGAACCTCAACAAGTCCTTCGGGGACAACAGGGTTCTGGAAAACCTCAACATCAGCTTCGAAAAAAACAAGATAACTGTGGTCACGGGCCCCTCCGGCTGCGGCAAGACAACGCTGCTCAACATCATAAGCGGCATTGAAAAGCCTGACAGCGGAGAGGTCATCCTCAAGGACCACAGCATATCCTACATATTCCAGGAGGACAGGCTCCTTCCGGACCTCACGGTGTACAGGAACATAGAGTTCGTCCTCAAGTCCACCATGACGCCCCAGGAATCGAAGCCCATCATCGAGAAGTACCTCGGTCTTGTCAAGCTGGCCTCTGCCGGGGACAAGTATCCCGACCAGCTCAGCGGAGGAATGAAGAGAAGGGTGGCTGTGGCCAGGGCCTTCGCCTACCGCAGCGACCTGCTCATAATGGACGAACCCTTCAAGGGTCTCGACGACAAGCTGAAGATGGAGATCATGGAGGAGTTCCTGAGGATCTACAGACTGGACAAGAGGACCGTGATACTCGTAACCCACGACATGGATGAAGCAAGGTTCCTCGGAGACACAATAATCGAACTCAAAGCCGAAAACTGAATGTCCGGATACCGAAAGCCCCCTGTGCGACTATGCAGGGGGCTTTTCATGCGTTTATTTTCCTTTAAATCTGTAAACATAGATATATGCAGCAATACCCAGGAGAATGCCTGCGGCTAAATCGATCACAGAATGCTGCTTTATGAAGACTGTGGATATGCAGATCATTATTGTGAGGACTAATGCGAAGATTTTTATGCCCGGCTTATTATTGAATCGGCCGCAATTGATGATTCCGGCATACAGGGAAATGCACACGGCAACATGAAGGCTCGGGCATACACATGTATTTGAATCAAACGATTGCAGAATCCTCACCCACTGCGAAAATATGTCACCTCCGTAAACCGCAGGCCTCAGCAACTGATAGGAAGGGAATAATGCATAAATGATTATTGCCGTCAGCATGCACAGGTTTATGGATAAGAACGTCTTCCTCAGATCCTCCCTCGATTTCAGCAGGAAATAAACCCCTGTGCCTATTAAAAACAGGTACCACAGAAAATACGGTATTACAAATATCGGCACAAAAGGTATCATGTCATCTATCGGGGAATGCATGTTGTATTTCCCTGGAATAAAGAGATTTTCGATTTCAAAAACCAAAACAAGTCCTATGTAGTAAAAAATCTGTCTTATTGCTTTGTCAGTCCTCTTCTGCATTTCACGCTCTCGCCTCCCCTCTTCAGCATTTAAGTTTTGAACAGACTCTTGTCTTCACACTTGTCTACTTCGGCCTGAAGTGTAACATGGCTTATTCCGTGGTGCTCCTTCAGGCAATGTTCGATCCTCCCGCAAACCTTCTCCGCCTCCAAGAGCGGCATGTCCTCCATATCGACATGAGCCTCGAAGTATATGGTTTTTTCGTTGGTCATCCACGAATGAACATGGTGTATGTTTTTAACCTTGTCGATCTTTTCAATGTCGCTTTTTATTGCCTCATAATCCAGCGCTGCCGATGACTGCATCAAAATGCTGACCGTTGTTTTCATTACATTCCAGGTTTCTTTGAGAATGTACAGGGATATCAGCACCGAGACGAGAGGGTCTACCCATAGGGCTCCCCACAGTTTGATCGCAAGCCCTCCTGCAAGCACCCCTACAGATGAAACAGTATCGCCAAAAAGGTGCAGGTAACTTGATCTAATGTTCAGGTTCTCATGCGAATCTTTCTCAAGAAGCAGAACCGATGTGAAATTGGCGGCTAGTCCTATCAATGCAACGGCTATCATCAAATTTCCGTTAATACTTTCAGGCGACTTAAGTCTTTTGAACGCCTCAACTATCAGCAAAGCTGATACAGCGAGCAGCACCGTTGAATTGACAAATGCGGAGAGGATCTCTACCCTTTTATATCCGTAGGTTCTTCTGGCATCTTTGGGTTTCTGGGCAATCCTGTTGGCAAAATAGGATAATGCAATGGCTGCAGTGTCGCTCAAATTGTGCACTGCATCCGACAATAACGCCAGGCTGCCTGAGATTATTCCCCCAAGGATTTCAGCAACGGTAATGGTTGCATTCAATATAGTCACCCAGAATATTTTTTTGCCTGACAGTTTTTCCGCGCCGTGTGTATGTCCGGCTTCCGGATGGTTGTGTTCCGGCATTTCTATTCACCTCGATTCTTTTCCCGCATGTGCATATGACAATAATACTATTATGTTTTCAATTTGTAAATTGTTCCTTATTCGGCAAGGGAATTGAGATTATAGATATGGGTTTATGCTATAATTATTAGCATAAACCGTTGTTTAAAAGAATTAACCTTAATATTGTATTTGAGGAGAAGTGTATGAAACATAATGCTAAGGCTGCTATAATTGACTCATTCAAACAGCTGTTGAACAAGAAATCTATGGACAAGCTTACAGTAAAGGAAGTCTGTGAACACTGCAATGTCAACAGGCAGACCTTTTATTACCACTTCACTGACACAATGGACGTTTTCAAATTCATTTTTTTCGGAGAATTATCCGCAGAGATTGCACAGAACAGGACCTTTGATACCTGGAGCGGAGGGTTTCTGGCTACAATGAATTACCTGAAGAGAAATTCGAAAATGGTTCTGCATGTATATAATTCATCTTACTGGCCCGAACTCAATACCGCCTTTTCAAATTTTTCCTATAGGCTGCTCGATGATGTGCTTGATGAGTGCGTTGATGAAATGGAAGTGAAGCTGAAGGAAAAGGATCGAAAATTCATAATCAATTTCTATATCCATGTCTTTAACGGACTGATGATAGACTGGATAAGCGAAGGAATGAAAGAGGAGCCGGAAACTATACTTAAGAAGCTTCTGGTGATGGTAACAGGAAGTTTCCCTCGTTCTGTTGCCTCCTTTATAAAAGAAGAGATAAAAGAATAATTCAAACCGTGATGAAAGTGTCCAATTTGGACACTTTCATTTTTCTGTCTATTGAACAGTGCTTGTTAAAAATTTTACAATAGAATTGTGAAAAACTAAATTTTTATACAAGGGGGTTATGTTATGTTTGTTTTCAACTATGCCGAAGGGGCATCGGCATTCAGTGTCTGGGGTGTGTGGCTCATTGTTTTTATAGCACTTTTTGGCTTTAACGAAGTGGCCAGAAGGTGGAAATACGTTGGCTTCTTCAGTTTTGTCGTTTTGCCTCTTGCACTGTCGACACTGTGGTTCACCGTACTGAGGGACACAACTTATACGGACTGGTTCCATCTGGCGAAGGTGTACTCCTCTACCGCCGGCTGTATCGGTTTTTGGTGCATAAGGCATGTCAGGATCAAAAACAAACTGACCGGCAGGGAATGGAGACTATCCGACAAAAAATGGGCGCTCTGCTTTCCGCCGTTGATCCTTGCCATAAACATACTGGAGGCAGTGGTTCGTGATTTCCAGGTGGGCATTCAATATCCCGGCGGCGGAATATTGGCAGACGAAGCGATGTATGTTCTCGGCGGTTCCTGGAATTTCATGAACGGCATAGCAGGTATCCTGAACATCATAACCATAACCGGATGGCTTGGAATATGCATAAGAAGACAGACGGCCAAGGATGGAAGCAAAGATATGCTGTGGCCTGATATGCTCTGGTTTTGGATAATAGCCTATGATTTATGGAATTTTGCATATACATACAACTGCCTGCCGGGCCATTCCTGGTATTGCGGCTTTGCCCTGCTGCTGGCCCCTACCCTGTGCGCATTTACTGTGGGAAAAGGAGCATGGCTGCAGCACCGCGCACAAACGCTTGCCATATGGTGCATGTTTGCACAGACCTTCCCTTCCTTTATTGATGAGGGTGCCTTCGCTGTTGCTTCATCCTACAACACCGTGCCGCTGTTCGCATTCAGTTTCGCGGCGTTGGCTGTAAACATTGCGGTATTTGCATACATGGTTTATAAGGCAGTGAAGACGAAGAGAAATCCATATCTCGGCGAGCTTTACACAGATCTTAAGGAATACAAGGAAATAAAAGCGCAGGCAGAACAACCGTATTCTCAGCAAAGAGATGCTTCTTCTTTATCAGGTTAAAATGCAGGGCAAAAAAAAATATGGCGAAATGAGGTAATGATATATGGATAAATATAAAATTCTTGAGATCAAGAAAAGCGTTTTCAATTCCTCCCTGAGCAGATCCGCTTGCCGGTCGTTGTCTTCGAAAACGCTTTTCTTGATCTCAAGAATTTTATATTTATCCATATATCATTACC
>JAGFXP010000022.1 GCA_017861315.1 Bacillota bacterium
GACGCCAGACATTGTCTGACTTGATTTTATGCTGGTTTGTGTATTTCTTTAGTAAAACTTACGTTTTACTCTCTCTGTTTAATTTTCAAAGACCATTTTTGCTGTTCTAATACAGCACCTTATTTAGAAGGCTATTATAGAATACCATACAGTTCAGCCTGTGTCAACACATTTTTTTCATTGTTTTTCAATGAAGACCTGTGCTGTATTCCGCTCGCTGTCTGCGTTTCCGTGACAACGAAGATTAGTTTACCAAATCCTGAAACTCCTGTTTTTAAGTTTTTTTTCGTATTTTTAAAAAAACACCCGCATTTCTCACTCATGCTTCTTTTTACTCCATTTTATGCATATTGATACTCCCGGAACGGTTTGTTTATTTTGCGTGAATAATCATCCGGACTTCTCACCGGTTCTCAGTGCATGCGGGCAAAAACATGCAAAAAAGGAGCCGCTGCCGGCCCCTCATTCTGCTTTTTCCTAGTCTATATATATTTCGCCCTGCATGTACAGCACGCCCTTGCCGCTCATGTTGACCCTTTCGCCAAGCTGCTCGCAGTACAGCGTGCCCCTTCTTTCTGAAAGCTGGACCGCCTTCATCTCATTCTTTCCCAGCTTCTCCGCCCAGTAAGGGATCAGGTTGCTGTGGGCTGATCCTGTCACAGGGTCTTCGTTCACTCCCAGCTTAGGGAAGAAGCATCTCGACACGAAGTCAGCCTCGCAGCCCCTGGCGGTCACTATCAAGCCGAGCCCGTCTTTAAGCGCCTCTATCCTTCCGAAATCCGGAGCCAGCTCGGCCACCTCCTCCTCGTCCTTCAGGAGCACCATCAGGTCCCTTGCCAGGTAAACCTCTAAAGGTTCCGCTCCCAGCGCTTCCTCAAGCCCAGCCGGGACCTCTATCCTCTCAGGCATGATGGAGGGGAAATTCAGCGTGAAAAGGTCCCCCTCGCTGTGGACTTCCAGGATTCCGCTCAGTGTGTCGAAGTACATGTCCTTTATTCCCGCATCCACGAAGTTCTTCACTACATAGGCTGTTCCCAGGGTTGCGTGCCCGCACAGGTTGATCTCCGCTTTAGGTGTGAACCACTTCAGGTCGTACTGACCTTCGCTCTTTCTGAAAACAAAGGCCGTTTCCGAAAGGTTGTTCTCTGCCGCAATCCTCTGCATTGTGCCGCTGTCCAGTTTTTCCTCCAGCACGCATACGCCAGCAGGGTTTCCCTGGAATACCTTCTCTGCAAACGCGTCGACAACATAGTATCTCATCTAACATACCTCCAAATTTTGATTTCTCTCTAATGCTATGATAACAGCAAAAAAAACTGCACACAATGATTTCATTGTGTGCAATACAATTCCTATTATTCTTCTGTCACTGCTTCTTCCGCCTCAACTTCTCCGTTGCTGCAGATCTTTGCCACGGCAACAACCTTCTCGTCCTCAAGGGATCTCATGAGCGTGACACCCATTGCGTTCCTGCTTGTTGTCGAGATGTCGGCCACGTTTATCCTTATGGCGACATTGTTGTTGTTTATGAGCATCATTTCGTCGTCGTCCGCTACAAAGCCCGCGCCGACAACCTTTCCGGTCTTGGCTGTAACCTTGTAGGTTATCATGCCTTTTCCGCCCCTGTGGTGGAGTGTGTACTCCGATATAGGCGTCCTCTTTCCGAAGCCGTTCTCGCTTACAACCAGGATCTCCTGGTCTTCGGCAACTATATCCATGGAAACGACATAGTCGTCATCCCTCAGGGTTATAGCCTTGACTCCGCTGGCTGTCCTTCCCATAGGCCTTACGTCATTCTCGTCGAACCTTATGGCGTATCCGTTCTGCGTTATCTCGACTATCTCGCTTGCGCCGGTTGTAAGCTTGGCGCTTATGAGCTCGTCCCCTTCCCTCAGGCCGATGGCGTTTAGGCCGTTCTTCCTTATGGACGAATACTCGCTCAGCGAGGTCTTCTTGATTATACCGTTCCTGGTTGCCATTATGAGGTAGCTGTTCTCGTCGAATTCCTTCAGGGATATGCCTGTCTGGATCTTCTCGTCCGGGTCAAGCGGAAGCAGGTTTATAAGGTTTGTGCCCTTTGCCGTCCTTCCAGCCTCAGGTATCTCGTAGCCCTTGAGCTTGTATACCCTTCCCTTGTTCGTGAAGAAGAGTATGTTGTTGTGGGTCGATGTGACGAACATGCCCTCCACAAAGTCATCTTCCTTTGTGGCCGTAGCCTGTATGCCCTTTCCTCCCCTTTTCTGGGATGAATAAGTATCGGCAGTCTGCCTCTTTATATATCCCGCGTGGGTAAGGGTCACTACAACCTCCTGCTCCTCGATCAGGTCCTCTATGTCGATTTCATTCATGACTCTCTGTATCTCTGTCCTTCTCGCATCGCCGTACTTGGCTCTGATTTCAAGAAGCTCATCCTTTATTACTTTCAATACAAGCTCCTCTTTCTCCAGAACTTCCGTAAGGTACTTGACCAGCTCCATGAGATCGTTGTACTCTGCCTCGATCTTGTCCCTTTCAAGTCCTGTAAGCCTCTGCAGCCTCATCTCGAGGATGGCCTGCGACTGCTTTTCCGACAGGTTGAATTTCTCCATCAGGCCGTTTCTTGCGATCTCTGTGGTCTTTGAAGACCTTATGAGAGCTATAACCTGGTCTATATGGTCGAGGGCTATCCTAAGGCCTTCCAGTATGTGTGCCCTTGCCAAAGCCTTGTCAAGGTCGAACTGGGTTCTCCTCCTGATGACGTCCTTCTGGTGGTTCACGTAATGCACCAGTATCTGCTTCAGGTTAAGGACCTGCGGCTCGTTGTTTACCAGCGCAAGCATTATTATGCCGAAGGTGTCCTGCATCTTTGTATGCTTGAACAGCTGGTTAAGGAGCACGTTAGGATTAGCGTCCCTCTTAACTTCGATTACGACTCTCATGCCGTCCCTGTCGGATTCGTCCCTCAGGTCCGATATGCCTTCGATCCTCTTGGTCTTAACAAGCTCTGCTATGTTCTCTATGAGCCTTGCCTTGTTTACCTGGTAAGGAAGCTCGGTGACGATTATCTTGTGCCTTCCCTTTTCCTCTTCTATCTCTGTCTTTGACCTGACTAGCACTTTTCCCCTGCCTGTCTCGTAGGCTTCCCTGATTCCCGCGGTTCCGAGGATTATGCCCGCTGTAGGGAAATCGGGTCCCTTGATGTGAGCCATGAGCTCCATGACAGACAAATCAGGATTGTCTATGAGAGCTGAAACTCCGTCGATTACCTCGCAAAGGTTGTGCGGAGGTATGTTTGTAGCCATGCCTACCGCTATTCCTGAAGAACCGTTGACCAGCAGGTTGGGGAACCTTGATGGAAGAACGGAAGGCTCCAGTTCTTCGCCGTCAAAGTTCGGAACAAAGTCAACGGTGTTCTTGTTGATCTCCCTGAGCATCTCAACGGTGATCTTGTTCATCTTGGCTTCCGTGTACCTCATCGCAGCAGCAGAGTCGCCGTCCACGGAACCGAAGTTTCCGTGTCCGTCCACCAGCAGATACCTTATCGAGAAGTCCTGTGCAAGCCTAACCAGCGCGTCGTAAACGGATGAGTCTCCGTGCGGATGGTACTTACCGAGAACGTCTCCGACGATCCTGGCGCACTTTCTGTAGCCTTTGTCGGGATAGAGGCCCAGCTCCTGCATGGAGAAGAGTATCCTTCTGTGGACGGGCTTAAGCCCGTCCCTTACGTCGGGAAGCGCCCTTCCCACTATTACGCTCATTGCGTAATCTATATAGCATTTTTTCATTTCATAGCTTATCTCAGTGGGCAATACTTTTCCTTCGTTGTTGTTAATCATTCATTCCACCTCTTCTTAGATATCAAGGTTCACTACCTTTTTAGCATTTCTCTGTATGAATTCCCTTCTCGGCTCGACCTGATCACCCATCAGGATCGTGAATATCTCGTCTGCCGCTATTGCATCGTCAATAGTTGCCCTGAGGAGTATCCTCTTGTCGGGATCCATGGTAGTGTCCCAGAGCTGCTCAGCGTTCATCTCTCCGAGACCCTTGTATCTCTGGATATCCGTGCTGTTGTCTTTGCCGCCGATCTCCACAAGCAGCTTTTCAAGCTCCTTGTCAGTGTAGACGTAGTGGTCCTTCTTTGATTTTGAAACCTTGTAGAGAGGAGGCTGGGCTATATAGACATGGCCCTTGTCCACCATCTCCCTCATGTACCTGTAGAAGAATGTCAGCAGGAGCGTCCTTATGTGGGCTCCGTCGACATCCGCGTCTGTCATGATTATGATTCTGTGGTACCTTAGCTTTTCGGTGTCAAAATCCTTGCCTATGCCCGCTCCGAAAGCGGTTATCATGGCGGATATCATCTCCGAATTCAATATCTTGTCAAGCCTCTGCTTCTCAACGTTCATGATTTTTCCTCTGAGAGGGAGTATGGCCTGGAACCTTCTGTTTCTTCCCTGCTTTGCAGAGCCTCCCGCAGAGTCTCCCTCGACGATGTATATCTCGCACTCGGAAGGGTCCTTTGATGAGCAGTCGGCGAGCTTTCCCGGAAGAGTCGTACTTTCAAGCACTGACTTTCTCCTTGTGAGCTCCCTTGCCTTCCTTGCAGCTTCCCTTGCCCTTGAGGCCATCAGCGATTTTTCGAGTATGGCCTTTCCTATGCTCGGATTCTCTTCAAGGAAATTCGTGAGCCCTTCGCCGACAATGCTGTCGACTATCCCCCTAACCTCCGTGTTTCCGAGTTTGGTCTTCGTCTGGCCTTCGAACTGAGGTTCGAGCAGCTTGACCGAAATTACGGTTGTAAGGCCTTCCCTTATGTCCTCGCCGGTGAGGTTCTTGTCGCTTTCCTTGAGGAAGCCGTATTTCTTGGCGTATTCGTTGAACACCCTTGTGAGCGCCGCTTTGAAGCCCACAACGTGCGATCCGCCCTCCACTGTGTCTATGTTGTTTGCGAAGGAGAATATGTTTTCGTTGTAGCTGTCGTTGTACTGCAGCGCTATCTCAACGGATATGTCGTCCTTCTTCTTCTCGAAGTAGACAGGCTCCTTCTGGATCGTCTCCTTGTTCCTGTTGAGGTAAGCCACGAAGGATTTTATTCCTCCCTCGTAGAAGTATTCCTCCGTCTTCCCTTCCGGCCTTTCGTCTGCCAGGGATATCCTTATGCCCTTGTTGAGGAACGCAAGCTCCCTGAGCCTCTGTGAAAGGGTGTCGAAGTCGTATTCCATATCCTCGAATATATCGGCGTCAGGCTTGAAGTATGTCTTCGTGCCAGTTGCTTCTCCCAAGTAATCGCCTGCTATCTCAAGGCCTGTTACGGCCTTTCCTCTTTCGTATCTCTGCTTCCAGACGTGGCCTTCCCTTTTAACCTCAACCTCGCAGACCTCCGAAAGCGCGTTGACTACCGAAGCGCCGACTCCGTGGAGTCCTCCGGATACCTTGTAGCCTCCACCTCCGAACTTTCCGCCTGCGTGGAGCACTGTCATTATGACCTCCACCGTAGGGATGCCCATCTTGGGGTGCAGGCCTACAGGCATGCCTCTGCCGTCATCCGTAACGGATATGGAATTGTCGTTGTGGATATAGACCCTTATATTCTTGCAGAAGCCTGCCAGGGCTTCGTCTATGCTGTTGTCGACTATTTCGTATACGAGATGATGGAGTCCCCTGGTGCCTGTCGTGCCGATATACATTCCCGGCCTCTTTCTGACCGCCTCCAGGCCTTCCAGGACCTGGATCTGACTCTCATCATAACTCTGCTTCTTGTTTCCAGACATAATTAACCTCCCGTTGTATGTGATGCCCGTAAAATTAAAGCTCGTAGCTTACGGACTTTGTTCTCTTGGCCAGTGTGCTCGAGGATATAGGCGATAAAAATATCTTGCTCTTCTTATCCACCTCAGCTATGACAAATGATTTAGGCTTGTCCTTCGTTACCCTTGAGACGAAACCGTCCTCCTCGGCCATTCTTAAAAACTGTATCGTGTCAGAGCTGTACATGGATGTCTCCATATCAAATATTCCTATTACGTCCTTGATCGGCACAACTACATTTTCACCTAAATGTAAAAACATAAAACATCCTCCTCATTATTCGGATTTCTTCACACTTCCGCTGCTGACCTTGTATATCGCAGCCCCGCCATCCAGATATTCCTTTATGTCCGAAATACCGGTGCAGGTGATTATGGTCTGTATGCTGTTGATGGAATTCAGTATATATTTCTGCCTGTTTATGTCGAGCTCTGAAAGAACGTCGTCCAGCAGCAGCACCGGATATTCGCCCGTCATCTCCCTGATGATCTCGATGGTTGCGAATTTTATGGTCAGTACAGAGGTCCTCTGCTGGCCCTGCGATCCGTAGCTTCTCGTGTCTATCCCGTTTATGCTTATGTCGAAGTCGTCCCTGTGGGGTCCCGTGGAGGTTGTCTTCCTTTCGAAATCCTTCTCCCTGTTCTCCCTCAGCTTCTTGCCAATATCTTCAGCGCCGCAGGTCACATATTTGAAACGTATCTCCTCGTTCCCCGAGGTTATGTCCCTGTGTATCTGCGAGCCCTTTTCGTTCAGCTTGTCTATGAGCTTCTGCCTCTCCGAAACTATGTAGCGTCCGTAGCCGGCTATCTGTTCGTCGTATATGTCCAGGATATCGTCGTTTATCTGCCTCCACTTCTTGAGGGCGGAGTTCCTCTCGTCCAGGACCTTGTTGTACTGGACCAGGTTGTAATAATACTTCTTGTTGAGCTTGCAAAGCTCTATGTCCATGAACCTTCTCCTGTGGGAAGGCGACTCTTTGACGATCTTCAGGTCCTCCGGAGAAAACATAACCACGTTGAGCGTACCTATCAGGTCCGATACCTTGCTGACCTTGATGGTGTTTATGGTCATGCTCTTCTTGCCTTCCCTGAATATGCTTATGTCGATCTTCTTGTCCAGCCTTTCCTTTGCAACGTAGACGCTCATGCTGGCTTCCCTCTGGTCCCACCTTATGAGCTCCTTGTCCTTGCTGGTCCTGTGCGATTTGCCGATGCTGCAGAAATAGATGCTTTCCAGTATGTTCGTCTTTCCCTGGGCGTTGTCGCCTATGAAAACATTAACTTTGGAATTCAGCTCTATATCAAGTTCATCATAATTCCTGTAATTTTTAAGCCTTAAATATTTAACATACATAAAAAAACACCCAATTTTTATTATACCATAACTGAGCCCTTTTTAACAAAGAGCTGTTTTAAGGTACTATTTTGTAGATTTCACCCTGGAATTCAACCGTGTCGCCGAAGGTGAGCTTCTTGCCCCTCCTGGTCTCGACTTCTCCGTTAACCTTGACCAGGCCGTCCTGGACGTATATCTTGGCTTCGGAACCAAGGGATACGGCTCCGCACCATTTCAGGAAGGAATCCAGTTTTATTATTTCCGTGTTTATCTTTACTTCGATCATTTCTTTTCTCCAATCCGACAGCTTCTAGCTGTTAAGTAATCTTACAGGCAGCACCAGGTATGTGCAGTTGTCCTGTCCGCTGTTCTTGATGATGCATGGGCTCACGCTGCTTGTAAGCTCCATGATAACCTCTTCCTCCTCCATTATCCTGAGCACGTCTATGAGGTATTTTGAGTTAAATGCAATCTGCAGAGGCTGCCCTTGCAGAATTATATTGAGCTCCTCCCTCACCGTTCCTAATTGAGAATTAGAAGTTATTACCAGGCTCTCCTCTTCGATGTCGAGCTTGACCAGGTTGGTGTTTCCTTCTTTTCCCATAAGCGCAGCCCTCTCGATGCAGTCGAGGAGTTCAAGCCTTTTTGCAGTTACCTTGAGGCTGTATTCGCTTGGAATGATGGAGGTGTACTTTATGAATTCCCCGTCAAGAAGCCTTGAGGTTATCTTTGTCTGGTTCAGGTGGAACAGTATGTTGTTGGGCGTGAAGGTTATGTTGACGCTGCGGTCTGAATCGTCGAGAATCTTTGATACCTCGGAAAGGGTTTTTCCGGGGATAACTGCGTTTATCACGTTTTCGGTGTCCAGATTTTCGCTCCTGAGCGCAAGCCTGTAGCCGTCCAGCGCCACAAGGTTAAGCCTTTTGTCCTTTATCTCGAAAAGAACTCCAGTCAGTATAGGCCTTGAGTCGTCAGCTGCTGTGGCGAATATCGTGCCCTTTATCATGTTCTTCAGTATCCTCTGTGGGATTGAGAATATCATGTTTTCGCTTATGTGAGGGAGTTCAGGGAACTCGTCAGAGTTCATATGTATGAGCTTGAACTTTGATTTCTGGCATGAGATCTGGATGGAATTGCTGTCTATCGTCTTTATTTCGATTATGTCGCTGGGCAGCTTTCTTATGATCTCCCCGAAAAGCTTGGCGTCTATGACAACCGTCCCCGGCTCGATAACCTCGGAGCTTATCTTTTTCTCTATGCTCAGGTCCAGGTCCGATCCGGTGAACAGTATTTCACCATCGTAGGCTTTTATAAGAATTCCTCCAAGGATAGGCATTGTAGACTTTCCCGTTACTGCCTTCTGGACAGTGAACACGGCATCCTGAAGAATAGATTTTTCACACTTAAAGTACATGTAGTTATCCTCCTTTAGAAAGTAGATTAGATAATATTATTATTAGTAATAGTAGTAGTAGGGCCTGTGGATTTGTTAGCAACCCCTGCAGGCATTGATATGACTCGTTTCGCCTCGAAAAAACAGTGTGGATAAGTCCGTACAAATGGAGAT
The DNA here is from genome assembly GCA_017861315.1 of Bacillota bacterium. Classification (GTDB taxonomy): domain Bacteria; phylum Bacillota; class Clostridia; order Clostridiales; family Clostridiaceae; genus UBA699. The sequence goes on from JAGFXP010000022.1 coordinate 8,693, forward strand.
TCTTATCCACATTATTAGATGATCTGTCTGGAATTTTAGAGTATCCACAGGTAAAAATGGAAAGTAGTCAACAGCTGTTAGCTGTTTTGGTTTATCCTCTTTGTGATCTCCTTTACGGCGTTCTGGAGCTGCTCGTCCGTCTTGAGCGCCTGGGATATCTTCTCGTATGCGTGGATCACGGTGGTGTGGTCCCTTCCGCCGAACTCCTCGCCTATCTTTGGAAGGGAGAGGTCGGTTATCTTCCTTGCCAGGTACATTGCGATCTGCCTTGGGAAGGCTACGTTCCTTGTCCTCCTTGCAGACTTGAAGTCCTCCATCCTGAGGCTGTAGTAGTTGGATACCACCTCCTGGATAAGCTCCACGGTGACCTGCTTGCTCTGCTTTCCCGAAATTATGTCTTTCAGAGCTTCGGCTGCAAGGTCAACGCTTATTTCTTTGTTCGTGAGCGAGGAGAAAGCTACTATTCTTATAAGCGCTCCTTCGAGCTCCCTTATGTTCGATTTTATCTTTGTCGCTATATACACCAGCACATCGTTCGGTATGTTAAGGTTTTCCACATCCGCCTTCTTTTTAAGTATCGCCATCCTTGTCTCGTAGTCAGGCGCCTGTATGTCCGCTATGAGGCCCCATTCGAACCTTGATCTCAGCCTGTCCTCCAGCGTAGGGATTTCCTTCGGGGGACGGTCGCTCGACAGGATTATCTGCTTGTCAGCCTCATGCAGGGCGTTGAAGGTATGGAAGAATTCCTCCTGGGTGCTTTCTTTTCCGGCTATGAACTGGATATCATCTATGAGCAGGACATCTATGTTCCTGTATTTGTTCCTGAACTCGACGTTCTTGTCGTCCTTTATGGAATTGATCAGGTCGTTAGTGAACTTTTCTGATGAAACATAAACGACTTTGGACTTAGGGTTCTGCTGCAGTATATAGTGGCCTATTGCGTGCATCAGGTGAGTCTTTCCAAGACCAACCCCCCCGTATATGAACAGAGGGTTGTATGCCTTTGCAGGCGATTCCGCCACGGCCAGGGATGCGGCATGGGCAAACCTGTTGCTGTTGCCTATGACGAAGGAATCGAAGGTGTACTTCGGATTCAGCGTCGTGGTAGGCATCTCCTCGCTCTGCGACTCGCGTATCCTCTGCGGTCTGGATGTGCTCCTGATTGTTTCTTCCATAACATCTTCGGAAGCTATAACAAAGTCCGCGTTATATTTCTTTGAAGTTATCATCTTTAATGAGTTCTCTATTAATGTCTTGTACCTGCTGCTCAGTATGCCTTTTGTAAAATCGTTAGGCACGCCCAGCTTTATCGTGGAATTATCCATTGAAAGCGGAGTAATGCTTTTGATCCAGGTGTTGAAGCTGACTTCTGTGATCTCGCCCTTAAGAATATTGATAGTTTTTTCCCAGGTTTCCTGTAGGTGGGCACTCATAGTTAATCCTCCTGTCTGATATAAAAAATAATTATCAACATATTAATCAACAAGCTTTCAAGGCTCATTTCATATGTTGATATAAGTAGTAACATGTTTATAATATTGTGAATGGCTTTTTGAAAATCGGGTTATCAACAAGGCCAAATATTCAAATATTAACATTATTAAATTATGGAAAACGCTGATTTTGAGCCAAAAATAAAATATGTAGATGAAAATATATACATATTCCGGCAAGTTATGCACAAACTTATCAACAGGTGTGGATAAGTAGCTTTTGTTTTAAGTTATACACAGGCTCCTATTAATAATAACAAATGGAAGGCTCCTATTCAATAAGTTATCCACAAAAAAATAAAATTATATTAACAATGTATTTATAGTCTTTGCCTTGACAAGCCCAAATCATGAATATATAATTTAATAGTGAAACTTTAAGATGAATATATTTAAAGTATATAACCACTCAAAAGGGGGTGTATTTAGAATGTTTATGACTTATCAGCCAAAGAAGAAGCAGAGAAGCAGAGAACATGGCTTCAGAAAAAGAATGGCGACTGCTTCCGGCAGAAACGTTCTTAGAAGAAGAAGACTTAAAGGTAGAAAAAGACTAACAGCATAAGGGCCGCATATGTGGCCTTTTTCTGCACTGCAGAAAAAAAGGAGTTAATTAAAATTGAAAATCAAAAAGTACAACATCAGGAAGAACTCTGAATTTAGGGCTGTATATAAAAGAGGAAAATCTTTTTCTAATTACCTTCTTGTTCTGTATGTTTACAGGAACAAAAAATCCGATTTCAACAGACTTGGCGTTTCTGTAAGCAAGAAGGTCGGCAAGGCCGTCACGAGGAACCGGATAAAAAGACTTATAAAGGAAAGCTATAGGCATAACAGCGAAGGCATAGGCCAGGGTTATGACCTAGTTTTTATCGCAAGAAATCCTGCTAAGGGAAAAAGCTACAAAGAGATCGAAAAAGCGGTTTTGAACCTTTTCGGTAAGGCAGGTTTATATAATTAATGAAAAAGTTCGTATTATTTCTAATAAAATTGTATAGAAAATATATTTCCCCTCTAAGTCCACCTACGTGCAAGTATACGCCTACGTGCTCCATGTATGCTATACAGGCCATAGAAAAGTATGGCTTGCTTAAAGGCGGAACTATGGCTTTTTTTAGGATTTTACGATGCAATCCTTTTAGCAAGGGCGGCTACGACCCGGTTAAATGATATTTAGGAGGGAAAGACTTTGAAGTATATTAATGAGGCTTTTGTCCAGTTCTTCAATATAATACACGGCTTTATCAACGGCTTTGTTTCGGACAAAGGTTTATCTTATGGACTGGCAATCATATTGGTTACTATAATAATCAGAATCGTTTTGCTGCCTCTTACAGTTAAGCAGACAAGATCGTCGCTGGTTATGAGCGAAATACAGCCTGAGGTCAAAAAGCTTCAGGAAAAATATAAAAACGATCCGCAGAAATCACAGGAAGAAATGATGAAGCTGTACAAGGAAAGAGGGGCAAGCCCGTTCAGCGGCTGTCTTCCTATGCTGATACAGTGGCCTATATTCATCGCGCTTTACTTTGTTTTCAGCACCATGACCGGGCTTCAGGGAGTATACTTCCTCGGGATCGATCTGGGTGCGCACAACCCCGTTTTAGCAGTCCTTTCAGGATTGACTACTTTCGTTTCAGGATATTTTTCAATGCCTACGCACAATGCTGACCCGGCACAGGCAAGGCAGACAAAGATAATGAATATTTCCATGGGCTTCTTCATGATATATGTAAGCTGGAATCTTAAAGCTGCGCTGGTCCTTTACTGGGTAGTGAACAACCTTATCCAGGTAACACAGACCGTTATAATGAAGAAGATGGACAAGAAGATAGTAAAAGAAAAATAGAACTAGTACTCGGGAGGTGTCAACTGAGATGAAGGTTTTGGAAATGGCAGGTAAAACTGTAGAAGATGCGCTGCAGAATGCTTTGAATGAACTGAAGCTGACCGCAGACAAAGTTGAATACGAAGTGTTGGATGAGGGGCATAAGGGTTTCCTCAATTTCGGCAGCAGGCCCGCAAAGATCAGGGTCAAGGTTAAAAAAGACTACATAAATGACGGAAGGACATTCCTGAGGGATGTGCTCGACAAGATGGGAGTCAAGGCTGAGATCAGGATAAAAGAAGAAGATAACGTGGTCAGGATATCCCTGGCAGGTCCGGACATGGGGATACTGATAGGATACAGAGGAGAAACTTTAGATTCACTCCAATACCTTGTAAGCCTTGTTGTTAACAAAGGCGGAGAAAATGAATATAAGAGAGTCATTTTGGATACAGAAAACTACAGAATGAAGAGGGAAGAGACCTTGAAGAGGCTTGCCAAAAGGATTGCCGACAAGGTCAGAGCCACAGGCAGGCAGGTAAAACTTGAGCCTATGAATCCTTACGAGAGACGGGTAATACATTCTGCGCTCCAAAACGATTTAAATGTAGAGACATTCAGCGAAGGCGATGAGCCTTACAGAAGAGTAGTTGTGGATTTAAAGAAGAAAGCCTAAGGCTTTCTTCTTCTTTATTTTGCGAAATTGAAGGGAGAAATATGCCATATGAAGGAATTTGATACGATTGCGGCCATTTCCACAGCTGTCGGTGAAGGCGGAATTTCCATCATCAGGGTATCCGGCGAAAAAGCCCTGCAGGTAGCGGGCAGGATATTCAGGGGCAAAAACCTGAAGGGCCTGGACACTATGGAGCCCTACACGATGAGGTACGGCCACATAGTCGAGTTCGGGGGAGACGACGTAATCGATGAAGTCATAGTGAGCTACATGAAGGGTCCCAGGAGCTTCACGGCGGAGGACACGGTGGAGATAAACTGCCACGGAGGAATGGTGGCAACCAACAAGGTTCTGGAGAATGTCATCAAGGCGGGCGCCAGGATCGCCGAACCGGGCGAGTTCACGAAGAGGGCGTTCCTTAACGGAAGGATAGACCTGAGCCAGGCGGAAGCCGTCATTGACATAATAAGGGCCAAGACGGAGCTCTCCATGAAGTCGGCCGTTCTGCAGGCGGGAGGAAACCTGTCCACCGCCGTAAGGGAGCTGAGGGAGAAGCTTTTGGCCCTAATAGCCCACATCGAGGCAACGGTTGACTATCCCGAGGACGACCTTGAGGAGATAACAGCTGTCCAGGTGTCCGCGCGCCTCAAGGAGGCAGCCGGGGAGCTGGGGAAGGCCATAGAGAGCGCAGACGAAGGCAAGATACTCAGGGAAGGCATAAGCACCGTCATAGTGGGAAAGCCCAACGTGGGAAAATCATCGCTTCTCAACACGCTGGTAAAGGAGAACAGGGCGATAGTGACTGACATTCCGGGAACCACCAGGGATGTCATCGAGGAGTATATAAACATAAAGGGAATACCCATAAAGATAGTGGACACAGCCGGGATCAGGGAAACCGAGGACGTTGTCGAGAAGATAGGCGTAGAGAAGTCCAGGGAGAAGATAGAGGAAGCTGACCTGATAATACTGCTCCTTGATTCCAGCAGGGAGCTGACGGTCGAGGACAGGGACATAATAAGCTACATCAAGGGTAAGAAATATATAGTGCTCCTCAACAAGTCGGACCTGAGCGGAAGGATAGACATGAAGGAGATAGGGGAGCTGGAGCCGGAGTACGTGATAAACACATCCGTGGTCCAGGGCTTCGGCATAGACAAGCTCAAGGAAGCCATAGTGAAGCTGTTCTTCCACGGGGAGATCAAGGCGAACGAGCTCGTGATAACGAACATGAGGCACAAGGAGGCCATGATGGCCGCCAGGAGCAGCTGCCTGCAGGCCATAGACGCACTGACAGGCACCAGCGCGATAGACCTGGCTTCCATAGACATAAGGAACGCCTGGTACAGCCTTGGCCAGATCACGGGCGACACAATGGAAGAGGATATAATAGACAAGATTTTCTCTGAATTCTGTTTAGGAAAGTAGGTAAGGATATGGAATATTTTGCTGGGGAATACGACATAATAGTCATCGGCGCAGGCCACGCCGGCTGCGAAGCCGGGCTTGCGGCAGCCCGCATGGGGTGCAGAACGCTGATGCTGACCATGAATCTGGACAGCGTGGCTCTCATGCCCTGCAATCCTAACATAGGAGGCACCGCGAAGGGCCACCTGGTGAGGGAGATAGACGCGCTGGGAGGGGAGATGGGAATCAACATCGACCACACCTTCATCCAGTCAAGGATGCTCAACACCTCCAAGGGTCCCGCCGTGCACTCGCTGAGGGCGCAGGCCGACAAGAGGAGGTACTCCGAGAGGCTGAAGCACGTGATCGAGCTTCAGGAGAACCTTGACCTGAGGCAGCTTGAGGCCGTTGAGATAAGGATAGAGGAAAAAAAGGTGCAGGGGGTGCTTACAAGAAACGGCGCCTATTACAAAGCGGGCATAGTGGTTGTTGCTGCGGGCACGTACCTTAAGAGCAGGATTATAATAGGAGATGTGAACTACAGCGGCGGGCCGAGCGGGCTGTATCCTGCAAACTATGTTTCGCAGGGGCTTGAACTGAACGGCGTGGAGCTGAGGCGGTTCAAGACAGGAACCCCGGCAAGGATAAGCAGGAGGAGCGTTGATTTCGAAAGGATGGCAGAACAGAAGGGCGACGAGAGGATAATTCCTTTCTCCTTCATGAGCGGACCGCTGGAGAAGGACCAGATATCCTGCTGGCTGACATACACAACCGAAGACACGCTGAAGGTCATAAGGGAAAACATAGACAGATCGCCGCTCTACAACGGCTCCATCAAATCCGTGGGACCCAGGTACTGCCCGTCCCTGGAGGACAAGGTAATGAGGTTCCCGGACAAGGAAGTCCACCAGATATTCATCGAGCCCGAGGGAGAAAACACGGAGGAGATGTACGTTGGAGGAGCCTCAAGCTCAATGCCCGAGGATGTTCAGATAAGGATGTACAGGTCCATGGTGGGCCTTGAAAACGCAGAGATACTAAGGACAGCCTATGCCATAGAGTACGACTGCTTCAATCCGGAGGAGCTTAAGCTTTCCCTTGAGTTCAAGAGCATAGAAGGGCTCTTCGGGGCTGGGCAGATAAACGGAAGCTCAGGCTACGAGGAGGCTGCCGCTCAGGGCATAATCGCCGGCATAAACGCGGCTCTCAAGTGCAAGGGCAGGGACCCGCTAATACTGGACAGGTCCGAGGCGTATATCGGGGTTCTGATTGACGACCTGGTCACCAAGGGCACCAACGAGCCGTACAGGATGATGACCTCAAGGTCTGAATACAGGCTGCTGCTGAGGCAGGACAACGCCGACCTCAGGCTCACTGAGCTGGGACGCCAGGCGGGCCTTGTGTCCGATGAGAGATACGAGAGGTACACGGCAAGAAAGAAGGCCATAGAGGACGAGATTATTAGGATAAAGGGCATCCAGGTTACGGGCAGGAAGGAGACAAACGAGATCCTTGAAGAGCTCGGCTCCTCTGAGCTTAAAAAGCCGACAAGCCTTTACGAGCTCATTAAGAGGCCGGAGCTTGACTACTTCAAGGTAGCCGCGCTTGACGCTGAAAGGGCTGAGCTTAGCCTCGACGTCATGGAGGAGGTCAACACGATCTCAAAATACGAGGGGTATATTGAGAAGCAGCTGGAACAGGTGAACCAGTTCAAGAAATTCGAGAGCAGGGTTATACCCGCGGAGCTGGACTACAGCATGATAAAGGGCCTGAGGCTTGAAGCGATGCAGAAGCTCAACAAGATAAAGCCTGCAAACATAGGTCAGGCATCCAGGGTTTCGGGAGTATCCCCGGCGGACATCACGGTGCTCCTGATATATATGGAAAATTTTGCAAAGAGGGACAGGGGGGACCAGGATGGATTACTATAATTTGATCGAGGCTTCTTGCAGGAGCGTAAACCTTGAATTCGATGAAGGCAAGTACAGCCAGTTCGTCGAATACAAGAAACTGATCCAGGAATGGAACGAGAAGATCAACCTGACGGCAATAACTGACGACGAGGGAATAATGAAGAAGCACTTCATAGACTCCATAAAGGTCTTCAACTTCAGCGGGCTGAGGGACGCTGAAAGCATCATAGACATAGGCACCGGGGCCGGATTGCCTGGCATACCTATGAAGATAGTCAGGCCGGGCATGAAGGTGGTACTCCTGGACTCGCTGATGAAGAGGGTCAATTTCCTAAACGAAGTTATCGCCAGGCTGGGCCTTGGGGACATCAAGGCCATACACGGCAGGGCCGAGGATTACGGCAGGGAAGAGTACAGGGAGTGCTTCGATGTGGCCGTCTCAAGGGCCGTCGCAAACATGACGCTGCTCACCGAGCTCTGCATGCCTTTCGTGAAGGTCAACGGCTACTTTGTTGCCATGAAAGGGCCTGGTGCGGATGCGGAAATAACTGACGCAAAGGCAGCCATCGCCATGCTGGGCGGAAAGCTTGAGCAGGTGATCGAGGTTGAGATAGAGGAAAGCGATCTGAAGCACAACCTGGTAATTGTGAAGAAGATCAAGCCGACACCTAAGCAGTTTCCAAGGAAGCCGGGGGTGGCAGCAAAGAAGCCGCTTAAATAGATAAAATGGAAAAATATGGAATTATGACAACCCAGGAGAATGAGAAAGGTGGCACGTTATGCAAGATAATATAGATTACGTCGCTGTGGACGCCATTTGCCCCAACGTATACCAGCCCAGAAAGCACTTCGATGAGGAAGCGATTGAGGAACTGGCGCAGTCCATAAGCGCTTACGGTATAATCCAGCCTATCTCCATAAGGAGGCTCGCTGACGACAGGTTTGAGCTTGTCGCAGGCGAGAGGCGCCTCAGGGCTGCCAGGAAACTGGGGATGGAGCAGGTGCCTGCAATAATTGTGGACATAACGGACAGGGATTCGGCCGCCATAGCCCTGCTGGAAAACCTCCAGAGGGAGGACCTGAACTTTATCGAGGAAGCCGAGGCTTTCAACAACCTTATTAAGGAGCATTCCTACACGCAGGAGAAGCTGGCAGAGGTCATCGGAAAAAAGCAGAGCACGATTGCTAACAAGATAAGGATACTGAAGCTCAGCGGCGAGGTGAGGAAGATCATCCTTGAAAACAGCCTGACGGAGAGGCACGCGAGGGCGCTGCTTAAGCTGCCCGACGAGAAGCTGCAGATGAAGGTTCTTGACGCAGTGGTCAGGAAGTCGCTGAACGTAAAAGCCACGGAAGCTCTGGTGCAGAAATACGCTCCGGCTGAGAAACAAAAAGAGGAAGAGGCAGCCGATGTCAAAAAGAAGCTGAAGGGGGTCTTTTCTCCCAAGGTGTACATAAACACGGTCAGGCAGGTCTTCGACAAGTTCGCGCCCACCGCCGAATACTCGTCGAAGGAATACGATGACAAGATACAGATAACCATAACAATACCTAAAGTATAGAAATGTTTCACGTGAAACATTTCTTTTTTTATTATAAAGCTTTTATTATGAGGAAATAAACTATATAATTAGAATAGCAAATTAACTCAACAGGCGGTGATATATTTGAAGGTCATTTCTATTTTCAACCAAAAAGGCGGAGTCGGCAAGACTACCACTAGCATAAATCTGTGCGCCTTCCTCGCCCTGAACGGCTACAGGGTGCTCAGCATAGACATAGATCCTCAGGGAAACACCACAAGCGGGCTGGGATTCGACAAAAGAAGCATCGAGACTTCCGTATACGACGTTCTCACGTCCGATGCGAGTATCGATTCGGCCATCAAGAAATGCGAGCTTGTGGACAACTTCTTCCTTGTGCCGTCCACTATTGAGCTTGCGGGAGCGGAAGTTGAGCTGATACACGTGCCCAAGAGGGAGTCCATCCTTAAAAACAAGCTGGCTGTGATGGAGCAGGAGTTCGATTTCGTGTTCATCGACTGCCCTCCGTCTCTCGGATTCCTTACGATCAACGCGCTCACGGCTTCAGACAGCGTTTTCATACCGATCCAGTGCGAATTCTACGCCCTGGAAGGGGTTGGGCAGCTACTCAACACCATAAACCTGGTCAAGAAGTCCCTGAACAAGGATATAGAGGTGGAAGGCGTGCTCCTCAGCATGTTCGACAGCCGAGCCAGGCTTGCAAACGAGGTTATGAGCGAGGTAAAGGCCCATTTCAAGGACAAGGTTTACGAGACGGTTATACCGAGGAACATAAGGCTTGCGGAGGCGCCGAGCTTCGGGCTGCCCATTATGCTTTATGATGACAAGTGCAAGGGCTCTGAAGCGTACGAACAGTTGGCTAAAGAATTCATTTCCAGACAGGGAGGTAAGTGATTTTGGGCAAGAAATTTGGACTAGGCAAGGGACTGGGAGCTCTCATACCAGAGGAAGAGGGAGCTGGAGAGCAGAACGCAGGCGAAAAATACTCTGTTGAAGCTAACATGATATCCATAAACCTCATCAAGCCAAACGAGGGACAGCCAAGGAAGACCTTCGACGAGGAAAAGATACTGCAGCTTTCCGAATCCATCAAGGAGCACGGCATAATTCAGCCGATTCTCCTTAAGAAAGACGGCGAAACCTACAGCATAATAGCCGGCGAGAGGAGATGGAGGGCAGCGAAAGCCGCAGGACTCAAGGAAGTACCGGTCATCGTGATGGACATAGACGAAAAAGGAGTGCTGGAAGTCTCACTCATTGAGAACATACAGAGGCAGGACCTGAACCCGATTGAAGAGGCGTGGGCGTTCAGAAAGCTTATTGACGATTTCTCCTTCACACAGGAGGAGCTTGGAAAAAGGATCGGAAAGTCCAGGACAGCCCTTGCGAACACGATGAGGCTGCTCAACCTGGACCAAAGGGTACAGGAATACCTCATTGACGGCGTCATTTCCGAAGGACACGGAAGGGCGATACTTGCGGTTGAGGACAAGGATCTTCAGAACAGGCTGGCCCAGAAGGTCATAGACGACGGGCTCACAGTGCGCGAGACGGAAAAGCTTATAGCGGAAATCGTCAGGGGAAAGGGCAGGGAGAAGGAAAAGCCAGAGAAGAAGGTCACAGCGGATCCCTATATCTCGGATATAAAGAACAGACTTGAAGAGAAGTTCGACACCAAGGTTCTCATATCAAACAAGAACAACAAAGGGAAGATCGAAATAGAATACTATTCCAACGACGATCTTCAGAGAATAATGGACATATTGAGCTTATAATTGTTTCACGTGAAACATTATCATCAGGGAGGAAAAACAAATGGAAAGCGTTCTAACTGTATTAGATACATACATGCCGATAATACTGGCGGCAATGGCAATACTGATAATCATACTCTTCATAATGGTAATAGTGGCACTCAGCAGCCTGAGCAGCCTCGAGAAGAGGTACAGGAAGCTGAGCAGGGGTGTAGACAACAAGAACCTCGAAGAGATCATAGACGGATATATGGAGAAGGTTGAAGCGGTAGAGAGGGAAGGCAGGGAGGTAAAGGGTCTTTATGACGGAATGGACCAGAGGCTCAAGGGCTGCCTGCAGAAGGTTTCGATTGTAAGGTACAGGGCATTCGAGGACGTGGGAAGCGACCTGAGCTTCTCGGTTGCAGCCCTGGACGAAAAGAACAGCGGCTTCATACTCACCGGGCTTTTCGGAAGGCACGAGAGCACAACCTACGCAAAACCTGTGGACAGGGGCATATCGAGGTACGAGCTCTCCTCCGAGGAAAAGCAGGTTCTCAAGGAAGCGATGGACAAGAAATAAAAGAAACAAAAAAGGCTTAATTGTAATTTATTACAATTAAGCCTTTTTTATACAGAAATCACAGGATCCCAACTTTCCTGAAGACCGTGTACAGCACGACCATGAAAACGCAGAATATCATGCCGAGGAAGCCGTTAGCCTTAAGGCCGATGAATATTGCTGCCAGCACGGCAACAGGGTGGATGCCCAGGGAGCTTGATACAATCTTCGGCTCGACGATCTGCCTTATTACGACAATCACCACATAGGCCACAAGGATTCCTATGCCTATGAAAAAGTCATTGTATGCGAACATGTATATCAGCGCCAGAGGGACATATATGGCTCCCATGCCCAGTATGGGGAGTATGTCGAATACGGCTGACAGCAGGCTCAGCATGAAGGCATACTTGATTTTGAAAAGGAGGAACACGGCCAGGGTTTCCACGAAGGTCAGGCCGATGACCGCGCCGTAGGATTTGAAATAGCTGCCGAGCATCTTCTTGCTCTCGCGCACAACGGACAGTAGCCTCTCCTCCTGGCCCTCCGGTATGATGCCTATCAGCTTATCCTTGGCCGCGGACATGTCCTTTGCAATGAAGTAGGTGGCCATCATTGTAAAAACTATGACCATGATTATGTACGGAACCGAGGCCACTGCGTTCAGAAGCATGGAAAGAGCCCTTCCCGTCACCGAAACGGTGGCGTTGGATAATTTTGTGATCGAGCTTGAGAAGTTGTTCTCGATTGCGGAAAGGATGCTAGGGTCTATATTTTGGTAAAAATTACCAAGATTATTCACCACAGACATTATTTCGTCAAGGTACAGGTTTATGTAGTCCTGCGCGTTTTTGCCGAGAATCATGGCCTCCTGAGCCAGCTGGGTGAAGCCCCAGGTAAGCACGGAGATGATGATTGCAAAGAAGAGCACGGTGGTGATAAGGGTCGAAGCAACCTTGTTCAGCCTGAACCTTGAGCAGAGGTACATCGTAGGCCTTCTTATTATATATGCGCATATGAATGCCAGCACAAAAGGCAGCGTGTAGTCCAGGGTGTTGAAGAAAATGAGAGCGGTCATTGTATAGGCGATGCCGAAAATCAGCAGCCTGTCTGCTTTATCCTTCAGGTAATTCATGAGAGCCTTTCACCTCCAATTTAGGTGTAAATAGGATTTGTAATCTGTTATAATATATATGGATTTCAAGTCTATATTACTAGTATAATAAATGAGTCTGTTAATAACAACCAAAATTAAAAGCGCGGACAGGGGAGGAACCATGAAGGAATACTATTTGATAACATTTAAGAATACGCACAGCGCGATCAGCGGCGAGAAGAAGCTGAAGGCTGAGGGCTTTGAGGTGACTGTCATACCTACGCCCACCACGCTGACAAAGAGCTGCGGCATAAGCCTGAGGATCAAGCCGGAGGATTTTGACAGAGCGGCAGGCCTGGTAAGGAACGGCGGCATAGAAGCTGGGAACATCTTCTTCAAGTCGGAGGAAGGCTACAAGCAGATAGAATTGGAGAGATAAAATATGGACAGTATAACGAGCTTTTTTCAAAAGTATCCGGACCTGGAGCAGAACCTGTACAACATTGCCTTCAGGTCGCTTAAGATCGTCTTGATTTTAGCTGCAATGTTCATAGTGGTGAAAATCGGTAATGCTGTGATAAGGCGCGTGATTGAAAAGCATCAGACGTTCAGGTTCTCCCTGGATGAAAGGAAGTCCCAGACACTCATCGTTGTGCTCCAGAGCATCCTTAGATATGTAGTCTCTTTCGTAGGGATAATAGCAATAGTCGGGATGTTCGGCAACGTGGGCCTCACTCTGGCCGGAATAGGAGGCGTGGCTGTGGGTTTCGGGTCCCAGAGCCTGATAAAGGACATAATAAACGGGTTCTTCATACTCTTCGAGGACCAGTATTCCGTAGGGGACCACATAACCATTGACGGAAAGGGCGGAATAGTTGAGAGCATCGGGCTTAGGCTGACCAGGCTCAGGGACCTCAACGGGGACCTGCACACCATTCCTAACGGCGCCATAACAAAGGTTACGAACCACTCAAGGGGAGACGTGCGCATCCTGGTGGACATCGACATCTCCCGCAGCGCGGACCTGGACAGGGCTTCGGAGGCGATAGAGGCCCTCGGAGCGAGGTTCTGCGAAGAGAACGAAGAGGTTGTGGACTGCCCTAAGGTTTTAGGCATTTCAGCTCTCAAGGACAACGGCCTTACCATAAGGGTCACAGCAAGGACGAAGCCCCAGGCGAACGCTCCTATGGAGATGAAGCTGAGGAGGGAAATTATAGATACATTTACAAGAGAAAGAATTGAGATGCCGTTCGAGCCGGCTAATCTGCTGAAGGAGTGATACAAATGCCAAAGGAATTCAACGTAGGAGACGTGGTTGAACTTAAAAAGACACATCCCTGCGGAAGCAAGGAATGGGAAGTAATAAGGGTAGGGGCGGACATAAAGATAAAATGCATGATATGCGGAAGGCTCATAATGCTCCCTAGAAACAAGTTTGAGAAGGACGTCAAAAAAATAGTGACGGCTGCGGAAAAAACATCTGAATAAGTGTTGCAATGAAGCGGCATAAATGATAAAATGTTAAATTGTAGTCCCTGCTGTGAAAATCACAGCCGCTAGTCCAAAGGGAGGAGGTGAAATCAAATGAGAAAGTATGAAACTATATTCATATTACAGCCTACATTAGACGAAGAAGCTGTTAAAGCTAACATCGAAAAATTCAAGGGCGTAATAGAAAATGGTGGTGGCGTAATTGAAAATGTTGATTTCTGGGGCAAGAGGAAACTTGCTTACGAAATAAAGAAAGTCAACGAAGGCTTTTACACACTGATCAACTTTAGTGCTGATGCTGAATTACCTAAAGAGTTAGACAGAATTTTCAGAATCAATGACACTGTTGTAAGACATATCATCGTTAACATCGAAAGAAACTAGGTGGTGCTTTAATGAACAAGGTTGTTTTAATTGGAAGATTAACTAAAGACCCTGAGCTTAAATTTACGCCGGGAACCGGCACTGCAGTAGCCACCTTTACTTTAGCCGTCGACAGGAGGTTCTCAAAGGACAATCAGAAGGAAGCCGACTTCATTCCCATAGTAGTATGGGGAAAACAGGCTGAATCGACTGCAAACTACATGAGCAAAGGTAAGCTCATGGGCGTTAGCGGGAGAATCCAGGTGAGAAACTACGACGCTAAAGACGGTACTAAAAGGTATGTCACAGAAGTGGTGGCGGATGAAGTTCAGTTCCTCGAATGGGGAAATGGAAACAAATCTGAAAACCGCTCAAACGAGTCAGATTATGAAAGTTTTGGAAGAACTCAGCAGAGCCGAGGAAACAACTTTAGTGGTGGATACGGCGAGGATATTACCCCTATAGATGATGATGGGGAAATTCCATTTTAAAGGTAAGGAGGAAAAAAGATGAGCAATAGAGAAGGCGGAAGAAGAAATTCTTCCAAGATGAGAAGAGCTAAGAGAAAAGTTTGCGCTTTTTGTGCTAATAAATCAGAGTTTATTGATTACAAAGATATAAACACATTGAGAAAGTACGTTACAGAAAGAGGAAAGATCTTACCAAGAAGAATTTCCGGAAACTGTGCAAAGCATCAGAGAGAGCTCACAGATGCAATAAAGAGATCAAGAAACATAGCTTTGTTACCATTCACTACAGAATAGTAATGATGTTGGGGAGCCGCTTCAGAAGGAGATTACGCATCACCTTTTGGACCGGCTCTTTTTGGCTATATTGTTATTCTTGCATTAATCCTAAATTATCACTAAAATAGATATTAGGGATATTTACAGCAAAGGTGTCCCGGCATATTTCCCGGGAAATATTCTGACAAAATTCGTTAAGCGGAGGTTTTTGATGCATAAACAGACATTCAGCACGAAGGCAATGGTGGAGGCTGGCCTTATCAGCACCATGATGGTTGCAGTTTTCCTGCTCACCGTCAACCTGCCAATGTTTTCGGGGCTGAGCTTATTTATTTTACCCATCCCGGTAGCCGTGCTGTGCCTTAGGCACAACTACAGCGTAGCGGCTGGCGCCGTTTTTGTGAGCGCAGTGCTTTCAGGGATGCTTTACAGTCCGGTCTCGGCTTTCACCTCTTCGGCCGTTTACGGCTTAACGGGCTTGACGCTGGGCTACTGCATAAAGACCGGAAAAGAAGTTTGGACAGCGATAGCAATGCTTGCGGCTTCTGCAGCCGCGGCAATAATAATAGACATGGCCGTCGTCATAGCGTTCGTATACAACTCCGGCTTCACTGAATTCGTGAACCAGAATCTGCAGATTATCAAGGATTCGATGCAGCAGTATTACGAGTACTACAGGCAGGCGGGAGCTTCTGAATCCCAGCTGCAGCAGCTGCAGCAGTCCATGGGCATATTGACAGAGGATTACGTAATCCAGATGCTTCCCATATCGCTTGCGGGTGCCGCATTCGGATTTGCTCTGCTCTGCTACAGCGCTGCACGAGCGATAATGAGGAGGCTGAAATACGACATAAAGCCGATTCCGCCTGTCTCCGAGATCTATATCAACAACAGGGCGGGCACATTCATTCTGGTGTTCGCAGTCATCGGTGCTGTCATGAGCAAATACGGCATCGAAGGCGGGCGCAACATGGCGGGGGCATCCTTGCTTCTGGCACAGATGGTCTTCACCATTGACGGCGTAGCGCTGGCGGCATACTATCTGAGAAGGAAGCTCAACATGGGCAGGTTGCTGGCATTTCTGGTGATACTTCTGACGGTCTCTTCAGCCGGGTTCATCATGGTCTACGTGCTCCTGGGGCTTTCAGACATGATTTTCGATTTCAGGAAACTTGATCCTTTCAGGAGAAAAATAGCTCATTAAACGGGGGCGGATTCAATGGATAATCGATTTAAGTACTTTATAACAAGCAACAAGATGTACATGCTGATAATAGCGCTCCTAATACTGCTGATCTTCGCCAACGGGGACCTGTGGCTGGGCATTGCCCTTTCCGCCATGTACGGACTGCTTATTTACTACGGTACAAAAAACAGCGCTTTCAAAAAAGACGAGTGGAAGAGGTTCATCGAAGATTTTTCTTTGAAGCTGGACGGGGCCACAAGGAACACCCTTGCCAGCCTGCCCTTCCCGCTGGCGATGGTCGACTTCAACGGAACCATCCTGTGGTACAACCGTAACCTGTCGGACGTGATGGATGAAAAAGACATTCTTGGAACAAATATCAATTCAATTTCGAAAAGCATAAACCTCAAGCACGCAGTATCGGGAAAGAAGAGCGTGTTCAGGGATATAGTCGTAAACAGCCGGTTCTACGACGTTTATGTGAGCGTTGTCGACTCACAGGAGTACAGCCAGAACGGGGAAAGGATAATCCTTCTCTACTTCTACGACACGACAACCTCGCACCAGATACTGAAGGACGCCGAGCACGACAAGTACTCCATTATGCTGATGGAGGTGGACAATTTCGATGATGTCATGAAGGCTACCGAGGAGGAGCAGAAGCCCCTTTTCATAGCGGAGATGGAAAGAACGGTGAACAGCTACGGGCAGAGCATGAACGCCATGCTCAAGAAATACTCGAACAGCAAGTACGTCCTTTGCGTCCAGAACAAGTACATCGAGAACGAGATAGAGAAGAAATTCGAGATACTTGACAGCGTGAGGGAGATCAACATGGGAAACAAGCTGGCCGTAACGGTAAGCATAGGAATAGGGCAGGGAGGCGAAACGCCCCTTGAAAACGAGAGGTTCGCCCTTTCGGCGAAGGAGCTGGCACTGGGCCGCGGAGGCGACCAGGTTGTGATAAAGAACGACGAGCAGCTCCAGTTCTTCGGAGGAAGGACAAAGGAAGTGGAGAAGAGGACAAGGGTAAGGGCCAGGGTAATTGCCCACGCGCTCATGGACCTCATAAAGGACAGCAGCAAGGTGTTCATTATGGGGCACATCAATGCCGACATAGACTGCCTGGGAGCAGGAGTCGGACTCTTCAGCATAACCCACCACATGGGCAAGGAATGCTATATCATCCAGGACAGCATAAACGCAAGCATCAAGCCTATGGTTGAAAAGCTCAAGAAGGATCCCAAGTACGAGGACATTTTCGTTGACGTAAACAGGACCTTCGAGCTCCTGGACGAGAACAGCCTTCTGATACTCGTGGACGCCCACAACAAGGGGTACATCGAGAATGTTAGGATAGTTGAGCTGGCTAAGAGGGTGGTCATAGTGGACCACCACAGGAAATCGAAGGATTTCATAGGCAAGGCCGTGCTGAGCTATATAGAGCCGTACGCATCCTCCACATCGGAGCTGGTTACGGAGATGATCCAGTACATGGTTGAGAAGCCACCGCTCACGAAGGTGGAGGCGGAGGCGCTCCTTGCGGGAATATACGTGGACACAAAGAGCTTCTATTTCAAAACGGGGGTCAGGACCTTCGAGGCCGCATCCTTCCTCAGGAAATTCGGTGCGGACACCCTAGATGTGAAGAAGCTGTTCTCTGATGACTTCGGCACCTACCTCAAGAGGGCCGAGATCATAAAGGCCGCAACCGTGGAGAACGGAGTAGCCATATCCGTATGCCCGCCAGGGTCCGAGGATCCTGTCATTGCGGCGCAGGCAGCGGATGAGCTGCTCAACATAACCGGCATCAAAGCATCCTTTGTTCTTGTGAAAATGGGGGAGGAGATCCTCCTCAGCGCAAGGTCCCTGGGCGACATCAACGTGCAGCTCATAGCTGAGAACCTGGGCGGCGGCGGCCACATGACCATGGCAGGCGTGGCGTTTGCAGGGATAACAGTGGAAGAAGCTTTGGACAGATTGAAACAGGCTATAGAAAAAGATAGAAAAGAGGGCGAAAGTAATGAAGGTAATATTGTTAAAGGACGTTAAAGGAGTAGGAAAAAAAGGTGATGTTATAAATGCAGCAGACGGATATGCGAGAAATTTCCTTCTGCCTAGAAAACTGGCGGAGCAGGCTACAGACGCAAGCATGCACATACTCCAGAACCAGAAGGAAGCGGAGAGAAGAAAGAAGCTGGCCGAGGTTGAAGCCGCACAGAAGCTTGCAAACGACCTGAAGGGCAAGGAAATAACCCTCACGGTCAAGTCAGGCGAAAACGGAAGGCTTTTCGGCTCGATCACAGGCAAGGACATTGCCGACGAGCTGAACAAGCAGACGGGCCTTGACATAGACAAGAAGAAGATAGTGGTCGACAACATAAGGCAGCTTGGAGCCTACGAGGTAGAGGTCAAGCTGTATCCTGAAATCTCAACAAAGATAAAGGTTATTATCAAAGGACTATAAGGGGGACATGTAGTGAAATCTCATTTTTCAGATGAATTGGAGCAGGAGCTCCTGGATACAATGCCTCTCGACACACAGATAGACGTCCTCTACGATGTCCTGCACAAGGTCATGGATGAGGGGGCTGTCAACGCCAGGATAGTGAAGTACAAGCTCCAAAAGCAGGTCAAGAGCAAGGATGTCTTCCAGAGGATGTTCGCCCTGGAGAAGATAGTCAGCGACGGCAAGGGCCTGAAGCTTTACCCCGAGGAGAAGAACATCTACGAGTTCCTGGAGAGCATAAACAACTTCATGGGCGAGGCCCTGGCAAAGACATACGTAAAGAACAAGATAGAAAAGGAAGTAGAGAAGTATCTCGTCGAGAAGCAGGACAGGTATATTGACGAGATAAGGATGGGCATAATTAAGAAGCAGAAGGGCCCGGAGAACGCAAAGACGCTCAAGAAGCTCGAGCAGCTCCATGAGCTTGATGCAAAAAAGCTCAGCAGGAACGTGCAGGAGCTCCTGAGGCCTGACAGCTTCTCGGAGATAGTGGGCCAGGAGAGGGCGATAAAGTCGATACTCTCAAAGATAGCATCTCCGTATCCGCAGCACATAATCCTTTACGGACCTCCGGGCGTGGGCAAGACCACTGCTGCGAGGCTTGCGCTCAAGGAGGCTGTGAAGCTGAGGTACACGCCTTTCAGCAAGGACGCCAGGTTCGTGGAGGTGGACGGAACAACGCTCAGGTGGGACCCGAGGGAGATAACAAACCCTCTTCTTGGTTCCGTTCACGACCCCATCTACCAGGGAACCAAGAGGGACCTGGCCGAGACGGGAGTGCCGGAGCCTAAGCTGGGCCTCGTAACGGAAGCCCACGGAGGAGTGCTGTTCATAGACGAGATAGGAGAGCTGGACGAGATGCTGCAGAACAAGCTCCTCAAGGTGCTTGAAGACAAGAGGGTGGAATTCTCATCTTCATACTACGACCCCGAGGACGACAACACCCCGGAATACATCAAATACCTGTTTGAAAACGGAGCCCCTGCGGACTTCATACTCATAGGAGCCACGACCAGGGAGCCGGGCGACATAAACCCTGCCCTCAGGTCCAGATGCACGGAGGTTTACTTCGAGCCACTGACGTCGAAGGATATAGTCCAGATAGTCGAGAACGCCGCCCGCAAGCTCAGGATAGAGCTGGAGGATGGCGCCGCAGAGATAATAAGCAGATACACCGTGGAGGGCAGGAAGGCTGTCAACATACTTTCCGATGTCTACGGCTACGTGCTGTACAACAAGAAGAGGGCATCATCCAGGGCGAAGGTAAGGATAACAGCCCAGGACCTCTATGACATAATCTCCATCAGCAGGCTGGTTCCATTCGAGGAGGTAAGCAAGGAGACGCACTCCGAGGTTGGGCACATCTACGGCCTTGGTGTAAGCGGCTATATCGGCTCCACACTGGAGATAGAGACAGCGGTGTTCCCCGCATCGGAAAAGGGAAAAGGCCAGATGAGGTTCAACGAAACCGCCGGAAGCATGGCAAAGGACTCCGTGTTCAATGCCGCCTCCGTCATAAAGAAGATCACCGACAAGGACATTACCGACTACGACGTCCACGTGAACATAATAGGCGGAGGAAAGATAGACGGGCCTTCGGCAGGAGCGGCCATAACCGTATGCATAATCAGCGCGCTCATGGAAAGGCCTCTGAGGCAGGACATCGCCGTAACAGGGGAGATATCCCTAAGAGGCAAGGTTAAGCCTGTGGGAGGCATCTTCGAGAAGATATACGGCGCGAGAAGGAAGGGCATAAAGCTGGTCATCGTGCCCGAGGACAACAAGAAGGAAGTGCCGGCCGGCCTGGAGGACATCGAGGTCAAGACCGTGGGCAGCATAGAAGAACTGTTAGAATTAGTGTTTTAAGGAGAGATGGCTATAATGGATGCACCTCTTAAGATAATGCCGCACAGCGTGGAGGCGGAGCAGAGCGTACTCGGTTCCATGATCATCGACAAGGTCGCGATAGGAGAAGCTATCGAGGTCCTGAAAGCCGATGACTTCTACCGCGACACGCATAAAACCATATATGAAGCCATCGTGGACCTTTACCAGAAGGACAGTGCGGTGGATATCATCACCCTGTCGGAAAAGCTTAAGGCCAACAACCAGCTGGACCTGGTGGGCGGCATAACCTATGTGACCGAGCTCAGCGGCTCTGTCATAACCACATCAAACGTGAGCTCATACATCGGCATAGTGAAGGACAAGTCAACTCTGAGGAAGCTCATAAGGGCTTCCAACGAGATCATCGACAACAGCTACAACAACCAGGGTTCGGTGGAGGACGTTGTGGGCATAGCCGAGAAGCAGATCTTCGACATAGCGAGCAACAGGGAGACTTCGGACTTCGAGCCCATGAGCGCCGTCCTTGAGAGGGGCTTCAACGAGATAGAGAAGCTCTTCATAAACAAGGGGCAGACCACAGGAGTGTCTTCCGGCTTCCATGACCTGGACGCAAAGACATCCGGATTCCAGAAGGGCGACATGGTGCTCATAGCTGCCAGACCTTCCATGGGCAAGACGACCTTCGCGCTTAACATAGCGGAGAACGCAGCCCTCAGGTCTGGCAAGAGGGTGGCCATATTCTCCCTTGAAATGTCCAAGGAGCAGCTTGCGTACAAGCTCCTCTGCTCCGAGGCCCACGTGGACATGCTGAAGCTGAGG
>JAGFXP010000082.1 GCA_017861315.1 Bacillota bacterium
GGGGCGACCCATGCCATCAACTGCTGCCTGATGGGCATTTTTGAACCGGGAGACAGAATCGCAGTGGATGCGCTTACATTTACCGGATTCAGGAATGCAGCGAAGCTGAACCACATCAAACTTGAACCAGTGGCTATGGACTCGGAGGGGATGATCCCCGAAAGCCTGGAAAGCATGTGTAAAAAGATGCAGATTAAAGGCATTTATCTTATGCCTAACATGCAGAACCCCACAGCAACCGTGATGAGCAATGAAAGAAAACAGGCAATCGCGGATGTAATACTCAGATATGGGCTTGTATTGATTGAAGATGACATCTACAATTTCACAAACCAGTCAAGCCAGGCAGCCTTAAGCACGCTTGTACCCGACAACGGCATATTCATCTGCGGCATTTCCAAAGCGCTGTTTCCGGGGCTAAGGATCGGGTTTGCCTATGTCCCGGAACGGTTTTTGTATAAATTCACCCAGGCTGTTGCGAACACTATCTGGATGGCTCCGCCCATAAGCGCAGAGATGGTTGCACGCTTGATTGAAAGCGGGACTGCCGGGGAAATTGTAGATAAAAAAAACCAGGTGATTTCCCACAGGCTTAAGCTTGCAAAAGCTGCCTTCGAAGGTTTTTCATACCAGGCGGCTGAAGGAAGCATGTTTTTATGGCTTATCCTCCCCGAAGGGTGGTCATGCTCTGATTTTGAAAGCATCGCGCTGATGAACAGGATCAGGGTAATATCTGCGTACAAGTTCCATATCGGGAGCCAGCTGCCGCCAAATGCGGTAAGGATTTCACTGGGTTCGGTTAAAAATGACGAACAGCTTATGAGGGGGCTCAACACTTTAGTGCAGATTTTAAAACAAAACCCGCCTCTTCCATCCCCCATAATGTAGAAAGCATTTGGTTAAGACATGCATGCCTGCGGTTGTACCGGGGCATGCTTTTATTCTGCGCCGGACTGTCATTTGCTTAATAGATTGAAAATTCTTGAAATTAATGTTACAATTTGAATAAATATAGAGACATGATCGGAGGCAAGCATTATGGAGGATTTAACGCTGAAAAAGCTGCTGCTCGCGGGGATAGGCTCGATGGCCTACACCTATGAGAAGGGCGCTGAAATAGTTGATGACCTTATCAGGAAAGGCGAGATCACAATAAGCCAGGGCAAGGAAATAAACCAGGAACTCAAGCGAAGGACAACCGAGGAGAAGACGGAGCCGGCAGCAAGGGCGGAACAGACTCATGAAAATGAGGGCGCTGTTTGGGAGATGCTGAGGGATGTGCTTTCGGGCATGGATATTGCGACAAAAGAGGATATCAAGCGGCTTGAGGAAAGGATCAGCAGGCTGGAGAAACGGTAACCTTAAGAATTGTTGGGGATGTGATGGTATGGACAGGAAAAAGGAAAACGAGAGGATGCGGGAAATCTTATCTGTGTTCCTGAGGCACGGTATCGGTAAAGGAATGGTCGGCAGCAATATGCCTGTCAGCATAAGGGAGTCCTTCGAGGAGCTGGGATCGACCTTTATTAAAATCGGTCAGATTCTCTCGATGCGTCCGGATCTCCTTCCCGAGGAATACATCCTCGAATTTCAGAAGTTCCAGGACAATGTGAAGCCTGAACCCTATGAGGTGATAAGGGAGGTCGTCGAGAGGGAGCTTAAGGATCCGCTGGAAGCTGTGTTCAGTGAATTTGAAACAGCCCCCGCCGCAAGCGCTTCTCTTGCACAGGTCCACCTTGCATATCTGATGGACGGCACAAGGGTTGCGGTGAAGGTGCTGCGACCACAGGTCAGGGAGACCATGATGAGGGACATAGCCATCATGAAGAGGCTTGCAAAAAGGATGAGGTTCATTGACCGGGAAAACATAGTCAACTTTCAGGAGATTGCGGAGGAGCTCGAAAACTCAACCAAAAAAGAGCTGGATTTCATGATCGAGGCCAGGAACATATGGACGTTTCGGGAATACAATTCCTCAGTCAAATTCATCTCCTGTCCGGTAGTTTACGACGCATACACGACCTCAGACCTTCTTGTAATGGGATATATCGAGGGGATAAAGATAACTGACACTGAGAGGCTTGAAAAAGAAGGCTATGACATGGGCGATATCAGCAGAAAGCTTGCGGACAACTACTTCAAACAGATTTTTGAGGACGGCTTCTTCCATGCCGATCCCCACCCGGGCAACATATTCATCAATGAGAACAGGATAGCCTACATCGACTTCGGCATGACGGGCACACTGAGCGCCTCCATGAGGGACAAGTTCAACAGCTTCCTCTACGGGATAGTATCAAGGGACGTTAGCGAAATGTCGAAGGCAGTCCTCAAGATATGCGTGCAGAAGGGCGCTATAGACATGGGGGATTTCCATCGGGATATCGACGACATGTACAGCAAATATATTGAGATGTCGCTGCAGGAAGTGGAACTCAAGCACCTTATGCATGACCTGTACGGAGTCCTAAGGAGGAACCGCCTTTCCATGCCGAGAGATTATGCAATGCTCATCAGGGGTGTCCTTACTATGGAAGGAGTGCTTGAAAAGATAGCACCCGAGGTGAACATTTTCGACATGGCCATGCCTTACGTAAGGCGGCAGATGATAGGGGACATCGACTTCAGGAAAGAGATAAGAGGCCAGCTTGAGAATATATACATACTCCTGAGATCGAGTCCTAAAATAATGTGGAACTTCTCAAGGTTTGTGAGCGACGTCATGGCTGGGAAAATGAGGATCCAGGAGGAGAAAAGCATGTCTCCCAAAATGGCGGACCAGATCAACAGGCTGGTGAACAGGGGCATCCTGGGGCTGGTGATGGCGGGCCTCATAATAGGTGCATCACTCGTCATGGACGGGCAGACAGGCAGGGAAATTCTCGGGATGCCGGCTGTAAGCCTGATTTGCTACACAGCTGCTCTGGCCATAGGCATATATCTCATAAGATCAAGGAGTTGAAATTCAATTTCCGGTTTCAGTCGGTACGCAGCAGGAGGAATGATTATGAAAAAGATTAAACTGTTTGCATTGGCCCTATGCTCCGCGTTTGCGCTCTCGGTGCCTCAGGGAGGAGAGGCTGCAGCTGCAGCGGTTAAGACATATCCCGGATACAATACAACCAGCAGGTACATCACGAGCCTTACCTATCTTCCGGGTTATGGGACGGAACTGGCTGCAGAAACTCAGAGGAACCTTGCCGCGAATCCTGCGTTGCCGGTTAACGAAGTTGTAGTCCTGGATTTCGGCAAGCCTGTAGTCAACACCCAGAAGGTAAAAAAAGCCAGGGTTACTACCTACGGGACTCTGCTCTTCAACAACACAACTGTCGCTTCAGTTAAAGACATAGAAGCATCGGTGGAAAGGTTCGTAGATGCATTCGAATCATCCATGACAGGCACAGGATACACCCTGACCGTAGCAGTCGGGACCAGCAACTACGGAAGCAGTGTGACAAAAGCCCACGGCCAGGAATGGGGCAGGATGATCAACACCATAAATGCCTACATCAAGGCAAAAGGCTACAGCTCGGTAAAGGTTATAGGGGCAAGCGATATAGAAACTGCATGGAACGCAGCTGGAGTCACCCGTGCATGGGTGGACGGATACAGAAGCACAACGGACTCCCAGCTCTGTGACTACGGAGATGCCGGAGGAATGCCTCAGGCATCGAAGGGCGCAGCTGCATATATTCCAGGCTCGGGCAGCAACGGCTGGACTCTGGAGGATATGTGGTATGTATCCGACGGAGGAACCGATGCTTCAACAGGAGAGAGATACTCTTTCTCACTGCCTGAGATATACACGCCATCGGGAACCCAGGCAGCCCAGTGGTTGAATCTTGCGCTGTATTCCCGGCTAGCAAAAGGGCAGCAGCTTAGCATATACGGGGTCATGACAGATTACGCTGCGGATCCGAGCATGAATTCCCCTGAGTCGGGATGGAACCAGCTGGCGGGATATATAGGCAGTTCTTCCGTGACATCAGCAGACCTCGCAGAAGACACATATTTCATGCAGTGGTCAACTGACATATCCTGGAATCTGAACAGGATGAGAATGACCAATCTCTTTATACATTGAGAATTCTGACAGGATCAGAGCCGGCTTGGTGAATTCACTGGGCCGGCTTTCTACTGGAGTGAATCATGAGATAAAAGGCGCAATGCGAAGAAAACCGCAAATAAATGAGGATAATGAACCTTCTCTGACCTACCTTTGGATTGTTTGTGCTGCATTAGAAAAGTATAATTGAATTTATGTTATCCAATAGGCAGAAGGAGAGATTTTTCATGAGTATGATAAGTGTTTTATCGGGTCCAGTCATCGGATCAATAATAGGATACGGAACGAACTACATAGCGGTCAAGATGCTTTTCCGCCCGCTCAAGCCGGTTAAGCTGGGCAGCTACACCCTCCCGTTCACTCCCGGTATATTCCCCAAAAGGAAAGAGCAGCTCGCCAAGGCCCTGGGCAGTGCGGTGGGGAACAACCTGCTGACGACAGAGGACATGGAGAACATGTTCCTGTCGGAGGAGATGAAGGCCAAAGTCCTGGACGAGATAAACGGCTCCCTCTTTTCGGGCGACGACAGCCATACAATAAAAAACATCCTGGCGCAGTATGTAAGCCAGGAGAAATATGAAGGGCTGAAGGTGAAGCTTGAGGACATCATCTGCGAGAAAGTCATGGACGGCTTTACAAAGATAGACATCGGCACCATCATAGTCAACGAAGGAGGCCGTGCGATAAAGGAGAAGACAAAGGGAACCATGATGGCCATGTTCATCAACGACGACCTCATAAACTCCATGGCACAGCCTATTGGTCAGCAGGTTGAAGATTACGCCAGGGAGAACGGACCTGAACTGATCAAGCCCATTGTGCGCGAAGGAATCGCCAACGTGGAGAACGAGCCTAACAAAAACCTTATGGATAAGGCGGGGCTAGATGAAGGGTACATCAAGGGAATCACGGAGAAGATTTATGCCGAGTTTGTCCACAATAAAATAGGCGAGATGATCAAGAGCTTCGACATCCCGGCCATCGTGGAGAAGAAGGTTAACGACATGGATGTGCTTGAGATTGAGAAGCTTGTCCTGTCCGTCATGAAGAACGAGCTGAACGCGGTTGTAAATCTGGGGGCGGTAATCGGATTCGTGATCGGGCTGCTGAACCTAGCGGTAAAGTAAATGCAGAATTACCACAATCATTAAATCAATATGTGCTCAAGGTTGCTGGCAAGAATATTTTGCCGGCAACTTTTTTATACATAAAAATATATTCAATGAAATTTCGGGTATAATATAATTGAGATTGCATCGTCTGGTGCATGGATATTTCGACGAGGAACGGGAGTGGATTATATGGAAAGATTGACAAGAAAATTAGATAACAACGTTTATGTTGTAGATGATGCCAGGATAAAGCATGGTGAAAACGGTTATTCAGGCGATGCCATATACAAACTGGCTAGACTTGAAGATATGTACGATAAACTCATATCAAGGGAAAAGGAAATAACCGAAGAGATGGAAGCGTTAAGAATTGACGGAAGAATGCATACAGACAGGTACAGACACCTGGAAGGCGTAAAAATCACCAACAACACTATGAAAATGCTTTTTGATGCTTACTGGCGCGACAAATAAAACTATGATGTTGAAGGATATTTCAAGGCGGATTTCTGACGCTGGCGGAAGAGTTTTCTATGTCGGCGGATATGTTAGAGACAAATTCATCGGAAAAGAATCAAAAGATATCGATGTGGAGATCTACGGCATTGATTACCCGGTTTTGATGGACATACTTTCCGGTTACGGTGAA
>JAGFXP010000083.1 GCA_017861315.1 Bacillota bacterium
AGAGAGCACTGCAGCACCGAAATATTTCAAGAATTTTTCTGCCTTCGGATACCTGCTTATCAGTGCGCCGATGCCGAGTATAGCAGCCGATATAAACAGCGCGTCCACTATTGCCACGCCAAGGACTCCCATTTCTGCAGAAGCAAAGCCGGAGGATGCTGCGGTCTGAAAAATGAAAAGGCATACGGGGCCGACTGCTACCTGCAGAAGCATACCGAAGCGGAAACCTTTGAAAACCATGGAACACCCACCTCCTATCTGTTGGCTTTTTCCTTGAGTGTGGACAGTACTATGAGGGTGTTGGATTTCTGAACACCTTTGATTGACTTGAGTTTTTTGCTCAGGAAATCCTCAAGCTCATCTGTGTCGGCGAGCAGCACCTTCAGCATGTAGTCATATTCGCCAGCCATATGGTGGCATTCGATGACCTGAGGAAATCCCACGATTGACTCCCTGAAACCTGAAACGTTGGAGGTCTCGTCGATATTGACAAAAATTATAGCGAGCAGCTTGTAGCCGAGCTTGTTCCTGTTAAGCTTGACTTCATACTTCTCGATTACACCTGAATCCTCAAGCTTTCTAATCCTCTCTGAAACGGCAGGTATGGACAGGTTTACATTTTTGCTTATTTCCGAAGCGGTCTTCCTTCCGTGTTCCTTCAGGCAGTCAAGGATCTTTTCATCTATCATATCCATGCTATCATACCCCTTTTATGAACATATTAAACATATTATACATATAATCGTTAAATGTGTAAAACGATAAAAGGAATTACGATAAATATTAAGCTTATTCGAGATTTTTCTTAAACAAATAATGAATGGTAAGCGAGACGATAACAAAAAATGGACAAAAGTCAGGGGAAAGTGTATAATAATTTCTTGGACATATGTGGTATTCTATACCTCATACATTTACATATTTGGAGGAAAGAAATTTGGGAACAATGACATTTATTCTGGGTGCTCTGAAAATCACTCTTCTTGACCTGACTCTCAGCGGTGACAATGTAGGAATAATCGCACTGGCAACAAAGAACCTGCCGGAAAAACTGGCAAAGAAAGCCAGCTACATTGGAATTGCAATCGCAGTCGCGCTCAGCATCATTTTTGCAAGCATGGTCACTTCCATAATGAATCTGGAGTGGCTTCACATCAAACTCATCGGGGGCATTATCCTGGCCAAAATCACTTGGGACTTCGTTGTCCACAATCAGGATGAGGAGGAGAGCGGAGCTAAGGCGTCATCTAAATTCTGGGAAGCCATAGCAATAATAGTAATCGCAGA
This sequence comes from Bacillota bacterium, assembly GCA_017861315.1. Taxonomy (GTDB): domain Bacteria; phylum Bacillota; class Clostridia; order Clostridiales; family Clostridiaceae; genus UBA699. The sequence goes on from JAGFXP010000083.1 coordinate 1,288, forward strand.
TATCAGCATGAGGCTAGACAACGTGCTGGCGATCGCTGCAGCTGCCGACGGGCATATAGGCCTTCTTGTATTCGGTGTTGCGCTTAACATTCCTATCCTTATATTTGGAAGCCGGTTTGTGGGAAATCTGATGAAAAAGTACAAGATAGTGATCTACCTTGGCGGGGCAGTTCTTGCGCACACTTCACTGGCAATGATTTTCGAGGATGCGCTGGTAAGCCCATTCGTTCCGCACTTTGCAGCATTTGCGGTTCCTTTCATGGCTGCAGCGGCAGTGGTTGCCTACGGATATTCGGTTGCCGGCAAGGCAAAGAGGGAAGAGGAACTGGAGTATTCCATATCCTACGATGAAAACGCATCATAATCAAATGATGAGAAAAGATGAAATCTGCGAATGGCAGGCTTCATCTTTTTTTTATTGAAATTATTCAGTTTTGTTCAGCGCCTTCTCAAAAACAGTCCGGACTATCTCCCTGGTGGGAACTCCCTCGTGGATTTTTTCGTCGTCCACGTAGAACGTCGGAACGTAATAGTAGTCATATTTCCTGGCGGCAACCGGGTCCTTCTCTTCATCAATAATTTTCATCTCGATTTTTGAGTACCCAGTATTCTCCTTCATCAGTTCATCCATCCATGAGAGGGCTCTCCGGCAGTAGGGACACCAGCTGGTCACCAGAACGTATACAGTTCCCATAATCGTCTGCTCCTTCCGCATTCTGTGCTTTTCATTAATTATACCACGGCTTTTGTCAAAATAAGTATTTATATATCGTGCGAATTATATTAAAATTACAATAACGAAATAAAGAAGAGACAGGGGGATAACTTGAAATGACTATAGAAAGAAGCAGCGGCGTACTGCTGCATGTGTCTTCCCTCCCCGGCGATTACGGTATAGGAACCTTCGGGAAATCAGCATACAGGTTCATAGACTTCCTGAGCAAATCGGGCCAGAAGTACTGGCAGATACTTCCCCTCAATCCTGTGGGCACCGGCAACTCCCCGTATTCAGGCTGCTCGGCATTTGCCGGTAACCATCTGTTCATAGACCTTGAGGTGCTTGAGGAGGAGGGACTGCTTTCTGCAGAGGACTACAGGGAGCTGGACTTTGGCAAGGATCCGCTGCGTGTGGATTATGAGAAAGTGAAGAAATACAAGATGCTGGCTCTGGCCAGGGCATACGAAAACAGCAAAACCAAGAGGCTCGAAGGCTTTGACCGCTTCAGGAGCGAAAACGCCTTCTGGCTTCAGGAATATGCAGAGTTCATGGCCTTCTCGGATTACTTCAACAGGCCTCTGCAGCAGTGGGACATCGGCGTCAGAAAAAACGATGAGGAGACCATAGAAGAATATTCCGGGCTTGTAAACATGGAGCAGGCTGATTTTCATATATTCCTCCAGTATATGTTTGACAGGCAGTGGTTAAGCCTGAAGAGGTATGCAAACGGGAAGGGGATCAGGATATTCGGAGACATCCCCGTTTATGTATCGCTTGACAGCGCCGACGTCTGGTCGCATCCGGAGGTGTTCGACATAGATCCGGAACTTAAAGCTTCCTGCGTTTCAGGCTGCCCGCCTGATTCGTTCGCGCCTGAAGGTCAGCGCTGGGGGAACCCTCTTTACAGGTGGGATCACCTTGAAAGGACCGGTTTCGAATGGTGGATCAGAAGGATAAAAAGGAATATCGAGCTTTACGACGTATTGAGGATAGATCACTTCAGGGGGCTGGAATCCTTCTATTCCATACCCTGCAAGTGCGAAAATGCCACCGAGGGTGAATGGATCAAGGGGCCCGGTGAGGCTCTTTTCGATGCTGTCAAGGAAGAACTGGGCAATCCGGACATAGTTCTGGAGGACCTTGGATTCATAACGCAGGAGGTTGAGCAACTAAGGGAATACACTGGATACCCTGGCATGAAGGTGTTCCAGTTCGGTTTCTCAGATACGATGGAGAATCCGGCCCTGCCGCATAACTGCAGCGAAAACACAGTCCTTTACATAGGTACCCACGACAACGACACTTGCCTGGGGTGGATCCGCAATGCCGGCGAGTATGCAAGAAAGTTCGCTATGTGGTATGTGGATGAATACGATGAGAACGAATTCGTATGGAAGTGCATAGACAAGGTTATGGGTTCTGCCTGCAGGCTGGCTGTCTTCCAGATGCAGGATTTCCTCGGTCTAGGCAGCGAAGCCAGGATGAACGTACCCGGGATAGCAAAGGGCAACTGGGAAGTAAGGCTTGAGAAGGGCTTTATGACTGAGGAGCTTGCGGAAAGAATATACGGGCTGACGAAGAAAAACAGCAGGTTAAACCGGGAAATTTCAGGCAATTCTGACAAATCTGTTGTAAACGAACTGGGGATATGATATGTTCTTCTTATAAATATACCGGCTGGTATCGCGTTGCGCTGCCAACCGTATAACAAGGAGGGTAAAATATGGCAGTAGTAAAAGTTATTGAAATTTTGGCGGAATCCACCGAGAGCTGGGAAGCAGCAGCTAAGGAGGCAGTCAAAGAGGCGGCCAAGACATTATCCGGAATCCAGAGCATTTACGTGGAAAATATGCAGGGAATTGTAGAAGGCGACAAGATCGTAAAATACCGTGTTAACGTAAAAGTATCTTTCTTAGTTCACGATTGATAGCAGGCGGGTGTCTCCATTATGGGGGGGCACCCTTTAAAATATGCAGAATACTGCTTTGAGGGAGGAGATGAGATCAATGCGAAAAAAACTGATGATCATTTCAGCAGCGGTGCTGCTGGTTCTTGCCGCGGCACTGGGAGGCTGCAGCGGCAAGGATGCTGCTGTTTCCAATACTTCGAACGGTTCCGGGGATTCATCCGATACAGCCTACCAGAGGAACAGCGCCTGCCTCACGTCGGAGGAGGCTGCTTCCCTTGCATATTTGGAAGCAAAGGCCTGGGATCCCGATGCGGTCCTTTGGTACATGCAGGCATTCCAGTACCGGCTGCACTATGACTGGATAAACAGCGACAAGTCCTCTGGATGGCTCGTGGCTTTTGCAAATCCCGATAACGCAAACCTGTGCTACATAACAATCTACAACAAGAAGGTTGCAGATATCACTGAGATGAACACCAGGTACGGCGAGATAAAAAACAGCTACAGCAAGGCTGCTCCGGGGATAACGATGAAGGAAGCCATACAGGCTGCCGTCAGCAACGGGGCTCCCGAAGACCTGATGCCTTACAGCGTTGAGTACAGAATGGACGGAGAAAAAGATCCCGGAACCGGTGAGTACAGGCCGATGTGGACCTTCGCGTACCGGTTCCAGATAACTGACGATACCTATGATCTCCACTTTTATTATGTAGACGGCCTTACCGGCGAATTCGTAAAAATGAACGTAAAAAACGAATCCGGAAAGATACTGGATTCCTCCGCAGCCAGGGTTAAATCCGCGGATTACGATAAGTATCTTGAACAGCAGGACAACAGGCACCTGATACTGAAATACTTCACGCTCATAGACGAGGGGAAATACAGCGATGCGCTCGACATGATGGATGAAAACCTGGTTCCGGACAGCGCCGCCGAGAAAAGCTGGACGGATGGCTGGAAGTCTATAGACCAGATAAGCATAGACTGGACGTACAAATATTACGAAGAGGAATGGACAGCCGACACCCAGACCTTCGAGGTTAATCTGAACGTCAAGCCTTCCCCGGACTCGGTGGATTCAAACTGGGCGGTCGGCGAGAATACAAGGTTCATAACACTCAAGAAGACGGCCGGCGGATGGATTATCCATGAAATAGCTACAGGCCCTTAGAACTGAAAAAGACAGGTGCTCCCTAGAGGAGCGCCTGTCTTTTCAGCATTGCTGCACCGATTATCCCGGCATCGTTTCCCAGCTCAGCAGCAAGGAGTTTTGTCCGGGGAAGCTTTTTTGCACCGTACATGCCGGCGGACACAAGCTCTCGCAGAGGCTCAAGGAGATATTCCCCCTGATGTGACACACCGCCTCCTATCACTACAACCTCCGGCATGAGGATGTTGATTAGGTTTATGAGGCCCTCGGACATGTAGCGTGTATACTGGTTTACAACCCTGAGGGCTGTCTCATCGCCTTTTCTCGCAGCTTCGAAAGCGGTTTTTCCGTCAATCCTGGCCATATCGCCTTCTGACAGACCGTTTATCATTGATGAGCAGTCATCGGCTGCAGCCTTCCTGGTCTGCCTTACCAGGGCAGTTCCCGAAGCATAGGCTTCCCAGCAGCCGCTTCTTCCGCAGCTGCACTTTTCGCCCCCCGATGCTATGACCATGTGACCGACTTCTCCGGCCGCATGGTTGAAGCCGCCGTACAGCTTTCCTCCAATTATAATCCCGCAGCCTATGCCTGTTCCAAAGGTTACGGTGACCGAGTGCACGGCATGCTTTGCCGCACCTGCGATGCTTTCTGCCAGGGCAGCGCAGTTTGCGTCATTGTCAAGGAATACTGGCAAATTGATGTGCTTCTGAAGTTCGGACTTCATTGGCACATCCCTGAAATCAAGGCAAATTGATGTGCTTCTGAAGTTCGGACCTCATTGGCACATCCCTGAAATCAAGGCTGCTGCAGTATATGATCGTGCCTGCATTGCAGTCTACAGCGCCGGGGCTTCCGATGCCTATGCTTTCAATCTGACCGGTTTCCGCACCTCCCTGGCCGGCAACATCCAAAACAAGTCCGGCCATGTCGCTCACTATATCCTTGTAATCTCGCCCGCTGCGAGTAGGCATGCTCTTTTTGCACACTATGTTACCCCTGCTGTCAACAAGCCCTGCGGCTATTTTCGTTCCGCCTAAATCAATTCCAATATTAAACATCGCAATCCCCCGCAAATTCAATCTATTACCATATAGATTAATGCTTTGCAGTGAAGGAGTCAAGGACGCCTGAGTCCTTGAATTCAATTGAAGATTATATGGAGTATAAAAAATATGCAGCACTGAACGATTTTATGGTAAAATATAATCAGAATATTCGGTATTGTCCGGGCGCTGGACGCCTTGACGCAAAGGAGGATCGGGATGTTTACGAAAATGATAGTTGCATCTGGATTGACGAAGGGCGAATCTGAGATCGTAAGGTGCCTGAAGAACTTCAGAAATCTTGGCACTGAAAAAATACTGCTTCTGAGGTGTCTGAATCTATACGAAATGGAAGCAAAAACCTCGTCGCTTGTAACAGATGTTTTCGAGGAGAATTTCCTGAAGCAGAAGGAGATACTTTCAGAAATGGGTTACGAGGTGGATACAAGAATTGCTGCAGGCGTAGTCCGCAATGAGATTAACAAGATATCTGAAGGGGAAGGCTATTCGATAGTAGCTGCAGGCTATGCCAAGCATTCGAAGCTCGGCGAAGCGCTCTTCGGAGGGGTGGCACATGAGCTTATTAACACAGTCAGGAAGCCTCTGCTGCTCATAAGGATCCCCGGGAATGAGGAAAAACTGGAGGAGGGGGGTATGGAAGGATGTGATCCTCTGAGTCATATCCTATTGCCGACGGATTTTTCCCCGAATTCATTTAAGGCTTTTGAGGTTGCCAAGAAAATGGCCGGTAGCGGGGCAAAGAGGTTCACCATAGTTCATGTAATTAATGAAGCTCATGTGAACGAGGGCATCCCTCACCGGCTTGTCGAGTTCAGCTCATCCGAAATGAATGCAGAAATGCGCGGAGTCCAGAGCACTTCAGATGAATGGCTCAGGAAGTTGACTGAAGAGGACAGCGCAAGGCTGCAAGAGATGAAGTCTGAACTGATGGGAAAAGGGGGTGTTCAGGTGGATGTACGTCTGCTCTTCGGAAAACCTGCAGGTGAGCTGAAAAGGTTTATAGAGGAGAACGGCATTTCCCTAACGGTTATGGGCAGTCAGGGGAGCGGATTCATTAAGGAACTATACCTTGGGAGCGTGAGCCGCGAGATCGTTAGGCGGTCTGATTCCTCGGTGCTTCTTGTTCCGGCAGAGAGGATTCCTTAGCAAAGCCATAAGGGAATGCCGAGGACTATCAGCATTCCCTTGATCAGGTTTAAATGTTTTTCATCGGCCTGTGAGCCATTTCCGCCACCAGGTTTAGGACTGCAGGGACATCTGCCGGAGCCCATCTCAGGGAATTCAGATTCTCTCTTTTGAGCCACAGCAATTTGGAATGCTCGATCGCATTTGGCTGGCATGAGACAATCCTGCACCTGACCGTAATCAGGTTTACGATGACATCCTCGTATTCATGTATGTCATCCCTGAAAATGCTCTGGAACTCAACGGTGCAGGCAAGCTCCTCCATGATTTCGCGCTCAAGAGCTTCACTTATGCTTTCGTTTTTTTCGACCTTTCCGCCTGGGAATTCCCATAGGTTCGGCCGCGACATGCTGGTGGAACGCAGAGCGCAGAGGATTTCCTTGTTCTCATTTTCGATTATGGCTCCGACAACTTTCACGGTTTTTTTCATAACAACACCTCTTTTTTAAACAATTCGGGATTCGATCCTGTCAATTAAAGATTAACATACATGGGAGTCAGGTGCAATTTCAGGTAAAAATGAAGTCAGATGATGGAGGCGATGAAAAGATGAATTCTGAAATCAGGAGAGGAAAAATGGTGCTTTTGCAGGGGGACCTCACAAAGCAGGATGTCGATGCCATAGTCAATGCTGCAAATTCAGGGCTGCGAGGCGGAGGAGGGGTCGACGGTGCTATACACAGGGCCGGAGGGCCATCCATAGACGAGGAATGCAGGGACATCATCAGCAGGATAGGCAGGCTTGAGACAGGCAAAGCAGTAATCACTTCAGGAGGCAACCTGAAGGCGAGATATATTATCCACACGGTGGGTCCGGTATGGCATGGCGGGGACCACGGTGAGGAGGGGCTTCTGGCTGATGCCTACAGGAACAGCATTAAGCTGGCAGAAGAGAAGGGGCTTCAAACAATAGCCTTCCCGAACATAAGCACCGGCATATTCGGTTTTCCGAAAGAGCTTGCAGCAGAGACTGCGTATACTGCGGTAAAGGAAGCACTTGAAGCCTGCGAGGAAATTGAAGAGGTGAGGTTTGTATGCTTCGATGATGAGAACTTCGGCCTTTACCGTGAGCTTATGGGGAAAGACAAAATTTGACACAAAAACAAATGGAAAGAGGCTGGACGTCAATCAAGACACCCAGCCTCTCAGCTTTTAATATACTAGACAGGGACAACTATTTTTGCTTTGAATTCTTCGGGAACGTTCTCTTCCTCTCCGTAATAGTATTCGAAGTATGCTCCTGAAGGCTTCAAGTCAGCTTCATCAATCCACTTCAATATTCCGTCATATGTTTTTTCCAATTCATCAGGATCACCTGTATATGTTGCGACTACGTATTTGCCTGCGGGAATGACCGAACCTCTAAGCTCGCCGATCCCCTGCACTTCCTGAGATATCGGCATGCCGATTTCAACATCAAGGTCATTGCCTATCTGTTGGCCATCGTGGTACCTTGTGTAGAGCACATCTGTTCCCATAACGCCGGCTTCTTTGAGATATCGCTTTATTTTCACACTGGTTTCCTCTAATAGCTTAGGAAGCATATCTATCTGGGTTTTCGTTCTTATAAATATGACGGGTTGGGCCTTTTTTTCCTGTAATGAAATTTCAAACATATAAATCTACCCCTTTCAAGCTGTGATTGACTATTGATTATTACTATTTTATCATAGGAGCAATGAAAACGGAACGATATAAAAGAAAATTTTGCAAATTGTGAATATTTGATGAAAGAGAAGGAAATCGCCGAACTTTGTAGAATATTATTAGAGTGAAGTTTATTTAAAGAAATTTCGATTAAGCGAAATAGGGAGGTAATATGATTATGAAATCATTAAAAGGAACTAAAACAGCTGAAAACCTTATGAAATCTTTTGCCGGTGAGAGCCAGGCGAGAACAAGGTACACTTACTATTCATCACAGGCCAAAAAGGATGGTTTCGTGCAGATTTCAAATATATTCATGGAGACTGCAGAGAATGAAAAGGAGCATGCTAAATTATTCTTCAAATTTTTGAATGAAAGCCTGATGGGCGAGATGGTGGAAATAAATGCTGGATACCCGGTAGGGCTCGGAGATACAAAATTCAACCTTAAGGCTGCAGCAGACGGTGAGCATGAGGAATGGTCGGCTCTGTACCCTGCATTTGCAGCAGTTGCCGAAGAGGAAGGATTCCCGGAAATAGCAAGAGTGTACAGAGAGATTGCCGATGTTGAGAAACACCACGAGGCAAGATACAGAAAGCTTTATGACAATGTTATGAACTGCACGGTGTTCAAGAAGGACGCTCCTGCATTGTGGAAGTGCAACAACTGCGGATACATCTTTGATGGTGCAGCTGCTCCGGAAAAGTGTCCTGCATGCGCGCATCCTACTGATTACTTCGAGCTGTTTGCAGAGACTTATTAATTATAATTTTAATAGTATGAAGAAAGTCATGATGTTCCTGGCGGGCATCATGGCTGATTTTTTTGGGGGGGAAGTTGGGGACGGTTCTTCAGCAGATTCACTCTTTTTCACAGGTTGCACAAAATCCGTAGCGAATGCAGCGCTGTTCTACCTTAGTGTGAAAGATGATATAATATAATCAGATATTCATGATATCGGGGAGGTTATGATGGAGCAGAATAATAAAAGTGAAATAATGGACAAGCTGACAAAGGTCTGTGTTTGCAGCGGCATATCCAGAGCCTCCGCAAAAAAGACTATTTCGGCTGGGGCAAAAACAGTGGATGAAGTAAAGAGGGCAACTGGAGCAGGTTCGGGATCCTGTAAGGGCAACAGGTGCGATGATAAGATACAGGGTCTCTTGGACGAATTTGGCGAATTTGGGGACGGTTAATCTGCGGTTTCAGGATAAATTGCGTAACAGGAGGTGAACGGTTATGTGGAGAGATTATATATTGGTATTTGCGGAAAAGTTTGAACATCCGGCATGGGGGTTCAATCATTGCAACAGGGTGAAGGCCTTGTGATTGATGAAGAGGTTCTTTTTGCGGCTGCTTACATTCATGACATGGGTGCTTTTGAACCTCACAAGAAGGCTGATGTGGACCATGCTGAGAGGTCGGGACAGCTGACAGAGGAGACACTGAACAACCTGAAATTTCCTCAGGAAAAAATCAAGCAGGTCAAGGATGTGATCGAGCACCACATGTTCTATTCAGAAGTAGGGCCTAGTTCAGAGGCAGTTATTTTCAGGGATGCAGACATACTTGATTTCATGGGAGTTATTGGCATAACTAGAATACTTTCGATAATCGGCAAGGATGACTGGACTCCAAATCTGGAAGTGGCAGTTGAGCTGATACAAAAATTCGCCGATGAACTCCCTGAGAAGCTGGTAACAGATGAAGCTTATAGAATCGGAATGATAAGAAAATCAGAGATGGATGATTTCCTGAGCAGGCTTTCGTATCAGACACAAAATCTTGAAAATTTATAACATAAGGAGAATTGCATATGGGTAAGGTATATGAATTTGAAGCAGAAATTAAAAAGGTGCCCGATATAGACGGGGCTTACATAGAGATACCCTTTGACGTGAAAGCTGAATTTGGAAAAGGCCGAGTGCCTGTTAAGGCGACTTTCGACGGAGAGCCCTACGAAGGAAACTTGGTGAGGATGAAGACACCTTGCCATATCATCGGAATAAGGAAGGAAATAAGGGCGAGGATTGGCAAACAGCCCGGAGATATAATCAAGGTTACTATCGAGGAACGGGAAAAATAATCATTGACATTGACGCTGCGTAAAGGTGTATTCTCTTCTTGTCGGGAGGTGAAAGTTTGGAATATACAGTGCAAAAACTGGCCAGTATGGCGGGAGTGAGCTCAAGAACCCTGAGATATTATGATGAAATTGGGATTCTTAAGCCGGCAAGAATAAACTCTTCGGGATACAGGATGTATGGCAAAAGAGAAGTGGATATGCTCCAGCAAATCCTTTTTTACAGGGAGATGGGGCTGTCGCTCGATGAAATCAGGGCTATTGTAACCGAGCCTGGTTTCAATATGGCAGAAGCGCTGTCGCAACACAGGAGGAAGCTGCTTGAAAAGAGGGAACAGCTGGATGTGCTGATTTACAATGTTGACAAGACGATTGCGTCAATGAAAGGAGAAATTAGTATGGCTGATAAAGAGAAATTTGAAGGTTTCAAAAAGAAAATGATTGATGAAAATGAAGAGAAGTATGGCAAAGAGGTAAGAGAGAGTTTCGGCGAAGATGCAATAAACAAATCGAATGCGAAGCTCATGGGGATGTCAGAGGAGAAATATGCAGAGACTTCCAGGCTAGCAGAGGAGATTATGGCAACGCTTAAGGAAGCAATTAAAACTGGTGATCCGGCCGGGGAACTGGCTCAAAAGGCAGCAGGCCTCCACAAAAAGTGGCTCATGGCATATTGGGACAGCTATTCAGAGGATGCTCACGCAGGGCTTGCTCAGATGTATGTGGCTGATGAAAGGTTCAAAGCCTATTATGATAAGGAACAGCCAGGTACAGCTGAATTCCTTAGAGATGCGGTGATGGTGTTCACAGGAAAAGCTTAGGGACGGTTCATGAGCGGAATTAATGAATGAATAGAATCTCCTTGAATGGGCATGATAGTAATAATATCATGCCGTCGAGGAGGTTTTTTTATGCCAAGAACTGCCCGTGACAAGAGGCCGGATGCGATGTACCACATAATGTCCAGAAGCATAAGCGAGCTTGACCTTTTCCGGGATGAAGAGGACAAAGCCAGGTACATGAGCATCGTCAGGCGCTACAAGAAAAAATACAACATAAGAATCTAT
>JAGFXP010000084.1 GCA_017861315.1 Bacillota bacterium
ATTAAAGTGGGCGCATAGCTCAGCTGGGAGAGCATCTGCCTTACAAGCAGAGGGTCACAGGTTCGAGCCCTGTTGTGCCCACCATTTTTATGGAAACAACATTATATGGCCTGGTGGCTCAGATGGTTAGAGTGCTGGCCTGTCACGCCGGAGGTCGAGGGTTCGAGTCCCTTCCAGGTCGCCATATAAAAAAGAGTGTCTCAGGATGCTCTTTTTTCCATTCTGAAAATCCGAAGCAAAAGAAAGGACTGCCTTGAGGCAGCCCTATTTTTTTGTTTCCTTTATGTTCTTGCTTATCCTGATGTCGTTTCCGTAAAACTTGCAGAGCGTGAATTCGCCCAGCAGTCTTGAGGATATCCTTTCGGAGTACAGGTGGGCAAGGCTCTCCAGACCGCAGTTTGTGGATACCAGCATCTTGCTTCCCTTCAGAAGCTTCTTGTTGAGGAAAGTGAACAGCTCGGTCTTGGAGAAATCGGTTATCTGCTCCGAACCCAGATCGTCTATTATAAGCAGGTCGCAGTTCAGGAGTATATCCTCCAGCTCGGGATCTGTTTCGAAGCGGATCCTCTTGAGGTCTGAAACCAGCTCCTCCGATGTCTTGTAAACCACGAACCAGCCCCTGTCCAGGAGCTCCTTGGCGATGCAGTGAGACAGGAAGGTCTTCCCCGTGCCGGGGCCGCCGAAGAAAAGGAGATTCTCGCGTGAAGACTGAAACTCCTCGATGAAGTTCCATGCCTTCGACAGAGTATCCTCTATATTTTTCCGAGGGCTTTTCGGCTCTGCTGCCCGCCTTGAACTGCTGTAAACCTCTATATCGAAATTCGAGAAGTTGTTTTCCCTTAGTATACGCTTGATATCCGAGCGGTCGTAATAAAGCTCGATCAGCTTGTCTTTGAAGCACGGGCACTTTTTTGAGCCGATGTAGCCTGTGTCCCTGCATTTGCCGCACCTGTAATGAAGCTCCAGGTAGTCAAGCGGGTAGCCCCGGCTTACTAGAAGCTCCGATTTTTTCACCCTGAGCTCCGTTATCCTTTCCTTCTGTGCGGCTATCAGGGCGTCGATATCCTTAGCGCCGCTTATCATATCCAGGGAGAGCCTCAGGCCAAGCCTTGCTATTTCACGCTCGATTTTCATCACTTCAGGTATCTTTTTCTCAATTTCCGCTCTTCTTTCCTTGAGGAGGTTCTCTTCTTCGATCCTCGCAGCCTCGTACATCTGCATGATTTTTGAATTATATCTATTAATCATCGGTATCCCATCCTAGCAATTTTTTTTCGAGGTCGTCATAGTCGTATTCCCTGTGCTCGAAATTGTTGAACTTTCCTTCAGGCTGCTTCTGGGCTGCAGGGACGTTTTTGTAGCCGCCCTTGCCCTGGACTTTCCTCGTGTCCTTCTTGTCGATGTCCTCGAGGGTCTTTATACCCTCCTTGAACCAGCTTGTAAGGATGCCGTCTATATACTTGAAGTCGGCCTTGTTTATCCTTTCAAAGCATACACTGCTGGCTTTATATATGATGTCCAGGCTGAAGTTGTAGGTGTAGAGCCATTTTACTATGAGGTCCTCCTGGGGCTTCATCACTTCTCCGTCCCTGATTCCAAGGTACTTCAGGATCTTCCTTATCTTTATCCACTTGTCTTCGTGCTTCTTTATAAAGGTCTGAGCATCGTCGACACTTTTGATTTTCGCATCAAACCAGGTGAGGGCTGTTTTTTCAATATACCTGGAGTCGGTCTTGCCTTTGGAAGAGCAGTACTGTATAAGGAGAAGGATTATTTCGGGGCTGAAGCTGTACTCCTTCTGCCAGGATATATACATCTGCATCTCAGAGGAGGAGAGCGGCCTGAAAAGAAGCTTCTCAATGTCCTGCAGCATGTCCTTGGTGGATGAGTTGTTCAGCTCTTCCAGCAGGTTGATGTCCTGCTGCTTCGCATCGCCCGGTTCGTCCAGGTCTACAAACTGGATGGAGAAGTTGCCCATATTGTCCATGGGGATCATTTTGATTACGCCGGCATCGCTCCAGTACGTCCAAGCATTCAGAACGTCGGTCTCAAGGAGGTGCAGGGAGCTCGCCATGATCTGTGAAGCTACGCCCGGTTCGCCGGAAACGCAGTACTTCAGGCCGAGGAGATATACCTTAACGAATTCGCCCCTGGCCTTCGGCATATAATTTTCTATAAAAACATTGCTTACCGGGGTAAACATGCTGTTCCTGTTCTTGAATACAAAAGTGCTCATATATATTTAACCTGCCTTACGTTATTTAAAAATCTCTCAATCAATTATAGCATATTAAAAAAAACTGTCACAACTTAATTAATTGGGCAATTGTATATATATGGCAAAAAAATTGACAACGCTTTGCTGTTATTATATACTTTGACTGTCAAACTAATTCACATATAGATGAAAGGGAGAGGATTAAATGAAACTACCTTCTTTAAAAATAGGCGATTTAACCGCGAAGCTGCCGATTATACAAGGCGGCATGGGTGTAGGCGTATCGGGCTCAAAGCTTGCGGCTGCAGTTGCAAAGGTCGGCGGCGTCGGCGTAATATCAGGAGTTCAGATTGGATATAGAGAACCGGATTTTGAAACGAATACTTTGGAAGCGAATATAAGGGCAATGAAAAACGAACTTAAGGCTGCGAGGGAAATGAGTCCCGAGGGGATAATAGGCGTAAACCTCATGGTTGCCATCACCCACTACGACGAGATGGTGCAGGCCTGCATAGATGGCGGAGCTGATCTCATAATATCAGGAGCCGGGCTGCCTATGAACCTGCCCAAGCTGGTAGAGGGAAGCAACGTGAAAATCGCGCCAATCGTTTCGTCCGGAAAAGCGGCAACGCTGATAATCAGGAACTGGACGAAGAAATACTCAAGGCTGCCTGACCTGGTCGTTGTCGAAGGCCCTGAGGCCGGAGGACACCTGGGTTTCAAGAGGGAAGAGCTTGATGAGGACACAATGAGACCTTTGGATGAAATTGTTACGGAGGTCATAGAAGCCGTTTCGGTTTTTGAGAAAGAATTTGGAAAGGATATACCGGTGATAGCAGCCGGAGGAATATATACGGGAGAAGACATAGCAAGATTCATAAAGCTGGGAGCAGCGGGCGTCCAGATGGGAACGAGATTCGTTGCCACAGACGAATGCGATGCAGACCCTAAATACAAGCAGGCCTACCTGGATGCAAAAAAAGAAGATATTAAGATAATAATCAGCCCGGTAGGTATGCCGGGAAGGGCAGTAAGAAACAAACTTATAAAAAGTGTCGAGGACGGCAGGATACCTCCAAAGAGGTGCTACAACTGCATTAAGAAATGCAATCCTAAGGAAACTCCGTACTGCATTTCCAAAGCTCTCATAGAGGCTGTTACGGGAAATCTGGACGAGGGATTGATTTTCGTTGGCAGCAATGCCTACAGACTCGAAAAAATCATATCAGTAAAGGAACTGATGAACGAGCTGGTTTCAGAGGCTGAAAAAATCTAAAGGGTGAAAATATGAAGAATACCGTAAGTGTTTTAAATGAACTGTTCGTCAGAACCTTCAATGATATCCTCTCTATTGAGCAGAAGGCTCTTCAGGCAGGTGTTTTTAAGGATCTGTCCGTAACCGAGATTCACACCATAGAAGCGATAGGGATGTACGGCACAAAGACCATGTCTGAAGTGGCCGGAATCATCGGAATTACAGTGGGAACCCTTACTACTGCAATCAATCATCTTGTAAGAAAAGAATATGTTATAAGAAAGAAATCAGAGGAAGACAGAAGGGTGGTTCAGATCAGCCTGACAAGGAAAGGGAAGCTTGCCTACAGGGTTCATGAAAAGTTTCATGCAGACATGGTTCAGGCCATTATTGCGGAGCTGACACCCGAGGAGGAAGAGGTGCTGATCAAGTCCCTCGACAAGCTGAACAGTTTCTTTAAGAAGAAGGTTCAGTCTTAAAATACAACTGATAAGGAGATAATAGAAATGCATAATGCTAAAATTATTGGTACTGGACATTACGTTCCGGAGAATATCGTAACCAATGACGATATGGCAAAGATAATAGAAACAAGCGATGAATGGATAAGCACAAGGACAGGGATAAAGGAAAGAAGGATATCAACCGGAGAGAACACCTCGGACATGGCTGCAAAGGCAGCGCTCAAAGCCATAGAGGATGCGAAAATTTCGGTGGAAGACATTGACTTCATATTCCTTGCAACCTATTCCCCTGATGCCTTCATACCTAACACGGCATGCATTGTGCAGAGCCTGATAGGCGCAGTGAATGCAACCTGCTTCGATCTGTCCGCAGCCTGCACAGGCTTCATCTACGGACTTGATATGGCAACCCAGTATATAAAAACCGGCAGGGCTAAATGCGTGCTCGTCATTGGAGCCGAAACACAGTCAAAATTGCTTAACTGGGATGACAGGGGAACCTGCGTGCTCTTCGGGGACGGAGCGGGCGCTGCAATCATGACAACCGGTGAAGAAGCAGGAGTGCTTGCTTGCTACAGCGGATCCGACGGCACAAAGAGCTGGACGCTTACTGTAGAAGGAGTTCCCGTGAGGAATCCTTTTGTGGAAGGAAATCCGGGCTCAATGTACGATCTTCAGAACAGCACGATCAAGATGGACGGAAAAGAGATATTCAAATTTGCCGTAGGCATAATGATCAAATCTGTAGACGAGCTTCTCAAGATTTCAGGCCTGAACATCGAAGATATAAAATATGTTGTCCCGCATCAGGCGAATTACAGGATAATCGAATCCACGGCAAAAAGGCTGGGCCTGGATATAGGCAAATTCTTCATCAACATTGACCGATACGGGAACACATCGGCTGCCAGCGTGGCCATAGCCCTTGATGAGCTGGCAAAAAGCGGGAACCTTGAAAAAGGGGATAAAGTGCTCATGGTCGGTTTCGGCGGAGGACTTACTTACGGCGGTGTTATCGTAGAGTGGTAGAAGACAGGATATTTGAAAAGGTTCGGAGCATAATTGCTAAACAGCTCGGACTGGAAGAAGGAAAAGCAACCCTCACGACTACCTTTGAGGACCTGGGGGGTGATTCCCTCGATCTATTCAACATTGTTATAGAGATCGAAGAGGAATTCGGCATACAGATAGAAGACCCGGAAGCGATAAAGACTGTCAGGGATGCAGTTGATTTTGTAGAAACAAAGACGAAAAAACATTAGGAGGATTTATATTTATGATACATAGTGAACTTTGCGATTTATTGGGGATAAAATACCCCATCATTCAGGGCGGAATGGCCTGGATAGCTGACGCATCACTGGCAGCCGGAGTGTCAAATGCAGGCGGGCTCGGAATCATAACAGGCAATGCGCCGGTTGAATGGGTAAGGGATGAAGTAAGGAAAGCCAAGCAGCTAACAGACAAGCCTTTCGGTGTAAACATAATGCTCCTGGGCGAAACAGCCGAAGCTGTAGCAAAAATGGTCTGCGAGGAAGGCGTGAAGGTCGTTACTACGGGAGCCGGTAACCCGGGGAAATACGTGGAGATGTGGAAAGCTCACGGGATAAAGGTGATACCTGTCGTTCCGTCAGTGGCGCTTGCCAAGAGGATGGAGAGATCCGGAGTAGATGCCGTAATTGCTGAAGGAATGGAAGGCGGCGGACACATAGGCGAACTAACAACAATGGCTCTTGTTCCCCAGGTCGTGGATGCCGTGAATATCCCTGTAATCGCTGCAGGAGGAATCGGCGACGGAAGAGGCTTGGCTGCAGCGCTCATGCT
>JAGFXP010000049.1 GCA_017861315.1 Bacillota bacterium
GTTCATCAAATCCTCGGAATACTCATCCACCGCAGGAAACGAATCCAGCTGCTCTTTTACCCTGTATTCCTGATCCTGAAGCTTGAGCGAAGAACCTATATGTTCGCCTGTGCTGTAGATTAGCACTTCGTTGCCGGCAAGCTCTTCAGCCTCCTTTCCCGTCAGCCGGGCGTATTCCTCTGCGGTAAGGAAAACCAGCGAATGGGAAGAATTAGAGTACATGTTGTCAGTGTCGAGCACGAACGCATCTCCGGCCCTGCCTGCTGTAAAAGATAGATATTTATAGTCCTTGAAGCCGGACATGCTTCGGTTCCGCTCCTTAACCGCATTCCCGATGACTTCCAGCAGGCTGCCGCTGTCTGTAAACTCCGATGTGTACTTTGCCGTCACCGATACATCTGACGGATATCGGTAATCCAACGCATCCTCTACGCCTGCATACAGCGATACAGTTGTTGACAGCATAACAAGCACCATCGTAGAGAGGACGCAGATGTTTGCAAGCCCCACCGCATTCTGCTTCATCCGGTAAAGCATGCCGGAAACTGATGTGAAATGTTTTGTCTGATAGTAATACTTTTTGTTTTTGCGGAGCAGTTTTAAAACCACGATGCTTCCTGCAGTGAAAAGGCAATAGGTTCCGATGATTACCAATATGACCGCGAAAAAGAAGTATACAAGCGCTTCAAGTGGAGATTCGATTGTCTGAGCTATGTAATAACCGGAGCTCAGGGTAACGGCTCCGGCAACAGCCAGCAGCCATTTTGTTTTAGGTTCCCGTTCGCCGACATTTCCGCCCCTTAAAAGTTCTACAGGATTCGCAAGTTTTATCTGCATCAGATTGAAAAGCAATGTGAGCAAAAATATGGACCCGAACAAAAGCAGTGAATAAATGATGCCGATGCCTGATATGGAAAACCCCATAGGTACGGAAAAATTAATCATCTTGAACAGGAAAAGAAGAATGAGCTTGTGAAACAGCACTCCTGCCAAAATGCCTCCCATGATGCCGGCTATTGCTACGAGCAAAGTTTCAAAGAACATTATCTTAACAATGTGCCTTTTCTCCATGCCTAGAATGTTGAAAAGTCCCAATTCCTTCTTTCTGCGCTTCATCAAAAAGCTGTTGGTATAGAAAAGGAATATAACTGAGAACACCGCAATCACGATGCAGCCAAGCCTAAGTATGAAAGAGAGAGAATCGGCTCCTGGCATTTCTTTGATGCCTTCATCAAATGTAATGGAACACATTATGTAGAACATGGCTACTGTTCCGATGCATGTCAGCAGGTAGGGAAAATAGAATTTGCCGTTTTTTCTTATGTTAGTGACAGCCAGTTTAGGAAAAAAGAGTTTACTCATCTCTAGCACCGCCTGTCGCTATCATTGTCAATGTGTCGGATATCTTCTGGTACATCGCCTCGTTGCTCATATTCGCCTTGTAGATCTGATGGAAAACCTCGCCGTCCTTTATGAACAGCACGCGCTTCGCATGGCTCGCGGCCTTGGTGCTGTGCGTTACCATCAGAATCGTCTGCCCCTCATCATTGATTTCATTAAACAGATGCAGGAGCCCTTCTGTAGCACGGGAGTCCAAAGCTCCTGTGGGCTCATCCGCAAAGATTAACTGCGGGTTTGTGATCAGCGCCCGGGCAACGGCTGCCCTTTGCTTCTGGCCGCCGGAAACCTCATAAGGATAGTTCCCCAGAATACCGCTTATGCCGAGTTTTGCTGCAATCGGTTTGAGTCGGCTGTCCATTTCATCAAAAGACTTTCCGGACAATACAAGTGGAAGGAATATGTTGTCCTGTATGGAAAAAGTATCAAGCAAATTAAAGTCCTGGAACACAAACCCGAGGTTTTCACGACGGAATGCGGAAATTTCCTTTTCATTAATTGACACAAGGCTCTTGCCATTCAGCAGCACCTCGCCGCTTGTTGGTTTGTCCAGGGATGCAAGAATATTCAGCAGAGTTGTTTTCCCCGATCCGGATTCGCCCATAATTGCTACGTACTCACCTAACTCCACAGAAAACGAAACATTTGATAGCGCCTGAACATGATTGCCCCCAAAACGGGTGGTATATACCTTTTTAAGGTTGTTTACTTCTAAAATAGACATTTATTTGCCTCCTTTGGTTTTCATCATGTTCATTATAATAAACCAGGAAATCCGCTGCAATTTCTCTGTCTTACAACTCAAACCCCAACCTTACAAAACTGTAAGGTTTACTGAATCCAGTCCGATTTTCACCTTGGTCCCTTTTCCAACCTCTGATTCGATCATGATTGTATGGGATAATTTGGTCAAAATCCGCTTGCAGAGATACAATCCTATGCCTGTTGATTTTTTATCATCCCTTCCGTTATACCCGGTGAAGCCCTTTTCAAATACACGGGGAAGGTCTTCAGCTTTTATTCCAATACCCGTATCCTCGATTACCAAGGTTTTGTTTCCCTCCATATATATTGAAATTGTGCCCTTATTAGTATATTTCAATGAGTTGGATAAGATCTGTTCAACCACAAATATGAGCCATTTTTCATCTGTTATGACTTCGCAGTCCAAATCTGCCAAATCCAGGCTTATTTTTTTGTAAATAAAAATCTTCGCATATTTTCGTACGGCCTGCCTGACGATCTCATCGAGGCTATACCTCTGAACAACAAAATCAGAGGACTCGCTGTCAATGCGCAGATACTGGAGCACCATTTCGACATACTGCTCTATCTTGAACAGCTCCATGGATAATTCCTTGTTTTGCTCCGATTCTGCTGACTGCAAAAGCAGTCTCATGGCGGCAATAGGAGTTTTGATCTGGTGGGCCCATAGCGTATAGTAATCCACCATGTTGCTCCGATCGCTGTCTGCATTTTCCACAAGCTGCACTTTATCCCTGTGCACTGTTTCTATCAGTTTCTGATAGTCTTTTTCCAACAGATCCCTTGGAACAGGCAAATCGTCAATGCTAAGCGTGATGAGGTTTTGCAGTTTCGTCAGCTGGTTGTGCCTTCGGTGATACTTCAGGCTGCCCACGATGGCATATACAATGCCAATGGCAGCACAAAGCAAGGCTGCATAGACGACAGCTTCAACCGGCAAATTGTACAGCGAGAATACGACAGCAAATGTTGAAACGAATGAAGCCAGCAGCAAAACTGCCTTTAGATTGGATTTAAGATATGCCGCAAAAGTACTTGAAAATCTTGTTTTTTCCATATCACTCCACCAGGTAACCGACGCCTTTCTTTGTTGTAATGAAATCATTCAATCCCGCCGCTTCCAATTTGCGGCGCAGCCGTGTGACATTTACAGTCAATGTGTTCTCATCCACAAAACTATCTGTTTCCCATAATTTTATCATCAATGCATCCCGGCTGACAGTCTGGCCCTTGTTTTCCATCAAGGTCTGGAGAATTTTATAATCATTCTTTGTCAGTTCAATTTTCAAGCCGTTATAGGTTAATGAGGCATCGCTTGTGTTGAGAATAGCTCCGTTATGTTCCAGCAGATTTGTTTTGCCTGCAAAATCGTAGGAGCGGCGGAGTACAGCTTGTACTTTTGCAGTCAATACATCCAAATCGAAGGGCTTTGCTATAAAATCATCTCCGCCCATATTCACTGCCATGACGATATTCATACTGTCAGAAGCGGATGATATGAAAATGATCGGCACTTTGGATATTTTGCGGATTTCAGTACACCAGTAATAGCCATTAAAAAACGGCAATGCAATATCAAGCAGTACAAGCTGAGGATCATAAGCCACAAATGCGGAAAGCACATTTTCAAAATCCTCAACGCACTCCGCTTCGCATCCCCAGGTTTCTAAATGGTTTTTAATTGTTTTTGAAATTATGTTGTCATCTTCAACAATCAGTATTTTGTGCACAATACAGTCCCTCCATTTGCAATAAGGCAGCTCCTCGCAGTTCCTTATTGCGGTGTTTTTTTCACTGGTATACCAATAGTATAATTGAAAGCGTGGACAAAGCAAATGACTGCATCAACTATATCTGATGCAGTCATTTGCTTTTGAGCCATGCAAGTTGTCAGCTCTCTTCTGCCTGGAGGCCGTCCAGTAGAGTGAAAAGCTCCTCATTGCTTGGAATGTCCTCCATCGATTGCCCGTAATGCCCATATCGCAAGATCCCCTTCTTATCTACAATCATCTGCGCAGGCATTCGCCCGAGCTTCAAAAGCTTGAATTCCTGGCCGTAAAGCTTCAGGACAGTATGATCTTCGTCCGGCAGACCGTAAAAAGGCAAATTATTCTTTTCCCAGTACTTCCGGAAGCTGTCAGCATTCTCCGGACCAATTGCAACTACTATGGTGTTTCTCTCCCTGAATTTGTCGAAATCATGATGCAACTGCATCATATGCTTTTGGCAAAACGGTCACATAAATCCCCTGTTCAATACTATCAAGACATGTTTTAGACCTCTGAAGGAGGACAGTTGAAACTTGTTGCCTTCAAAATCCGTAAGAGTAAAATCCGGAGCTGGTTTATTGACTTCTATACTGGCCATAAGATTTCCTCCTTTATTCATATGCTGCGTTCGGTATTTTTATCATCCTGGTAGGGCGGCCCTGAATTCCAAGCCGAGGATTCATGTGATATTTAGTATCTAATCTGATCCCGCAATTCCTCTAACCTATCTGTAAGGGCTGCAATCTCATTCAAAACAGATTTATCATGTGAATTCTTGTATTCCTCCTTCTTTCCATCTATCAAAGCTTTCATTTCATTGATTTTCTCGATTATTTCCTTCTCTTTCTCAGACTTTTTCTCCCGTTCTTGGTCCATTAAGTCGATTCTTTCTTTTCTCTCATCAATTTTTTCTTTGATCTGTTCAAAAACTTTCAGCATAATTTTGCTCCTTACCCCGTTAGGGCTTAATACTCTCTTGAGTCCCAATCATTAACACAGTGGCTATCTTTTTTCTTGAATTGAGATTGCTTCAGCAGAATCCTCTCTTTACTTTGTAACCAGTTCACCAAGCTTGATTGTTGTTTTTTCAAGTTCAAGGATTGTGTTTGAGATCTCATCCATCTTCTCCGCAGGTATCTCTTCAATTAATGCAAGGTTTGTATTGGAAAGTATAGCTTCAAATTCATCATGTATCTGGGCAAGCTTGTCTTCTACCTTAAACATATTAGCTCCGGTAAAGATTTTTTCTCTGACACCCTCGATACTTATTCTGGCATCTGCATCAAGGTTGTACTCCGACACATCTTCCACAACTATACAGTCATAACCCATAGTCTGCTTGATTGAGCTTGCCAATGCTTTTTTTGGTTCTTCCTCTCCATGTACAAGAAAAATTTTCCTGGACAGCTTTTTGAAGCCTGAAAGCCATTCCATAAGCCCATCCCTGTCTGCATGGCCAGAAAAACCCTCCAGACTATATATTTCTGCATTTACATGAATCCTGTCACCGAAAATGCTGACATTCTTTTCCCCTTCTACAAGTGACCTGCCCAGCGTGCCTTGTGCCTGATATCCAACAATTAAAATGCTTGATTTCTCATTCCACAGATTGTTTTTCAGATGATGTTTAATCCTTCCAGCATCGCACATACCGCTAGCCGAGATAATAATTTTGGGTTCATCCATAAAATTGAGCTGCTTTGATTCTTCGCTTGATCTTGTAAACTTAAGATTCTTAAAATCAAGAGGGTTGTCGCCCTTTAAAATATATTCCCTTGTAACATCATCGAATACCTGGGCGTTTTTTCTGAACACCTCAGTAGCGCTGGTCGCCATCGGGCTGTCAACATAAACCATGATATCATTCATGACCCTTTTGAATTCTTCATCCTTTTCATAGTACATGTTCAGCTCGTATATAAGCTCCTGGGTCCTTCCAACTGCAAACGAAGGGATTACCACTGTTCCTCCACGCTTTACAGTCTTTAATATAATATCTATAAAACGTTCCAGACTATCCTTGCTGGATTCATGCAATCTATCTCCATAGGTTGCCTCCATGATAAGATAGTCTGTTTCTTCAATTATTACAGGATCCCGTAAAATAGGCTTGTTCTTCATGCCAAGATCCCCTGAAAATACAATCTTTGAGCCCTTGTTCCCTTCCTGGATCCATAGTTCTACAATAGCCGATCCTAAGATATGCCCTGCATCTCTAAACCTAAACTTGATATCCGGATTAATTTCTATTAACTGATCGTACAGTACTGGCGACAAATATTGAAGCGATGAGGTGGCATCTTCCACGGTGAAAAGAGGTTCAACCAACGGCAACCCAGATCTTAGAGCCTTCTTATTGTCCCATTCGGCTTCCTTCTCATGTATGTACCCACTGTCTTTAAGCATGATTTCCACCAAATCTCCGGTAGCATCTGTGCAATAGATTTTCCCTTTGAAGCCGCGTTTTGTAAGCAGCGGTATCCTTCCGCAATGGTCGATATGGGCATGGCTCAGAATCATAAAATCAATATCTGACGGATCAAATCCAAATTTCCCAAAATTCAACTTTTCCAACATTTTGCTTCCCTGAAACTGGCCGCAATCCATCAAGAATTTATATTTATCAGTAGTGATAAGATAGCATGATCCTGTAACAGATATTGCAGCACCTAGAAACTTAATATTCATAAATATTCTCCTTCCCTCTAAAACATTTAGCATCTCAGTTTCTTTAACAACCCGGAAAAGCGGAAAAACAAATTTGGAGTTTTGCACGTCAACAATGCCAAAGATCAAACCATCCTTTTAGATAGTTTGTCCCTCGAGAACGTTTCCCTGCACAACTCCAGTAGATATGCTACATTATTCTCTGAAACAACCAAATTATTAATAAAATAACCAGAATTGCTCCCAGTATACGCATCAAGCCGTTCATAGCAACCTCTCCTCTCGTAAAAAAATATTATTCAAACCATCATATTTTTTAAAAAGCTCAATCGAAAGATTACGCTTCCCTATCAGGCTGATTTGGTTTATCCCTTCCTTCTTCTGCTCTGAAGAAGCTGCACTATAATCAGAATCAGTGCTATCACCAAAAGAACGTGGATTAAAGCACCACCGGTAGCAGTGATGTAACCAAGAAGCCATAAGATCAACATTATTAATGCAATTGCCCATAACATCCGTTATCATCCTTTCATTATTACATTTCTACTGCAGAATAGTTCCGTAAGTTATAATATTTTTCTGCCTCGAATCAAATTCAATATAACCAAAATAAGCGCAATTATCAAAAGAACGTGAATAAATCCTCCAAAGGTATTAGCAGTAATAAAACCAAGCAACCATAAAATCAGAAGTATGACTGCAATTGTCCACAACATAAATACCACCCCTTTATTATTCTAATTCCATGTTGTTATTTCAGCAGTTATTGTCTGAATTTTCTATTTATTTTAATGGTATCATGGCTTGTATTTTATGTCAATTTTTTATATACCTTTAGTTTCGTTCATTGATCCAGTTTGGCTGTTCTATAGAAATAAGTTCTTCAACACGCTCAGCCAATTGTGTAAGACGTTCGGTTTCATCTAAAGTCTGATAATGACCGGCAACAGATAAAAAGAGAAACTTCTCGCGCTCCAGCCGTTCAGCTATTACACTGTGCGAAATCCAGGTGGCTTCATATTGATTCATATATTGCACGCTTTCAAAAATAGCGATTAAGACACCCAAAATCGATATGATCCATTTGGTGATCGGCAGGTCTACATGCACAATAGCGGGGATCAAGATCGCCATAGTGATCTGAATAAATTTCATCATCTTGAATATTTTCCTGTTTTTCCTGCTCTTGCCTTCGTACCAGTTAATTTGAGCTTCCAGCCTCTCCCATACCGGTTCCTTCTGTAAACTCTCAATATGCGGATTCTTTTGCATAGTCTCATCTCCCTTGCAATGTTTCTTTATTGTCCCGTAATCGGATTTTGTTTGTTTTGTAATAAAACCCCCGAATCAATGTATCTTCATACAGTGATTCGGAGGTTTTCACATCTTAACTTTAACTTCTATTAAGCTTTATTCTTTAGTTCCTTAGCCGTTTCTTGAGCCTTTTCTATCAGGTCTTCTGCCTTTTCTTCGGCTTTTTCTTTAATTTTTCCAGCCTTCGCCTTATCCTGTATGTCATCAACCTTGTCTTCAACTTTATCTTTGATATCCTCCATTTTGTCCTTTGCCCCTTCAAATGCCTCGCCAATATTTTTCTTAATTTTCTCCATAATCATAGCCTCCAATTTTTATTTTTTCAAAACAGATTTTCATATTTTCTATAGATCAGTGTACCAGCAATTCTTTTTCAATACTGTCATTGCCTTCTTCAATATTTCCTTGCATATGTGATTCCTTTACAGCAAGTACGATTTGTTCCGGATCAAGTACACAAATGACCCCTTTAGGAAATTCAATACTCCCAATCGTCATGCTATCTCCCGCCTTCATATCTGACACATCAATTTCGATTACATCAGGCATTTTTCGAGGGAACCCTTTTAAAGTAATTGTATCCATTTGCTGCAGCAAAACCAAACCTTTGTCGTCCAGGGATTCCTCCCCGCTCAACCTGATCGATACATCTGTCTTAATGTCTTCAGAGAGAGTTATCTTTTGAAACTCTACGTGCATGTGCTCATGCTTAACAGGCAAATATTGAATATCCCTGATTACTACGTTATATGTTTTTTCTCCGGAAAGATCAAGTTTGTAAACTGCATTTCTACCGAACCGGGCCAAGTTTTTTTGCAAATCATCCTCCTTGATACTAATCGGGATAGATCCAATTCCTTTCCCGTAAATGTTTCCCGGCAAATATCCGTCTTTCCTTAATCTCGTATTTGCTCCACTGCTGGAATGCGATTTTCTCTCAACTTTTATTATTCCTTCTTCTTTCATACTGATTATTCTCCTTTGATTTATATCAAATTCCTGAACCTCATTTTAAGCAAGGGATTCAAGCCAATAAAAGTAATCATCGTTTGCATTAATATTGTGCCAAGCTTTTTTCAATACTGCATTTTACATATTTGTTTATTTTTTACATTTTTGCCCAAATAATAATGGTGTTTACCTCCAACACCACAAAATTTGCAATATTCGTTTTTCAGTATTTTCTTAATTTTCTTTACACTTTATTATATCACCTTATTGTAATAATGTCAATTTCACCATTATTGACCTATCCTAGCTCCCGATATCATTCCAAAATTTGCACAGGAGCACATTGCTCATTGTGCAGCAGTCCACAATATAATACAATGGGTTTACATTCAAATAAATTTTACGGAGAAAACATATGTTTAAAGGGATTTCTATTGAAAGAAAGATCATGATTGTTTTTGCCTTTATTACTGCTGTGCTGTTTTTAACAGTCGGCACACTTTTTTTAAACAGCACTCAGACTGCCATAAACGCATCAAAGGAAAGGGAGCTTACAACCCTGTCAGAGGAAACTTCCAATAAAATAGAAAGGTTCTTGTTCGAAAGATATGGAGACATCCAGGTTATCTCAGAATCGCCCATTCTAAAAAGCAATGACATCAGCAAGGACTTGAAGTTAAAATATCTCGAAAGCGTCAGGAAAGCCTACGAAACATACGACTTCATTATTGTTACTGATGCAGATGGAAATATTGACCTGGCTTCCGGCAATTTTGATAATGACTATTCCTACAAACAGTTTTTTTCGTATGTAAGCAGCGGCGAAATATTTGTTTCCGATTTTCTTTACAATGAGAAAAGCCAGGCGTATGTGATGTATTTCATATCCCCCATAACGGATGACAACAACACATTGATTGGGACTGTGGTTGAGCGAATGAACTTTTTTTCAATCGATGATATTGTTAAAAATGTACATCCCGGCAAATCCGGATACGCATACCTTATCGACACAAGCGGGAAATCCATCATGGGCAGCGGCGCCAATATACCCGAATTAAAGGGGCCCCTCACAAGCAGCCAGGGAATACTATATTCATCAGGAAATAACAACACAAAATATATTTCGTCCCTGAATCCGCTGAAGAAGTATCCATCACAGACAAACACATGGAGCCTGGTTGTTGAAGAACCTGTTAAGGAAGCATTTGAAGTCACCACCAAGCTTAGGAACTATATCATCATCACAATCCTGTTTTCTGCCCTTGCTTTGTTAGTGCTTGCAAATATAATGACAAAACTTATAACCCGCCCTATTAAGAGGCTTGTTATGAAAACACAGAGTGCTGCCGAGGGCGATTTTGTTCAGGATATCAGTATCGAATCCAGAGATGAGATCGGAAGTCTTGCTGTCTCCTTCAACATACTGCTGTCAAATCTCAAATCCATGATGAACCAGGTGCTTGAAGTTTCAGGAGAGATTGCCTCCCTTGAAGAAATACGGCAGTATGTCGACAGGTTTTTTGAAAATATACCTAGTGCCATAATTACGGCGGACAATTACGGCACCATTACCTCTATCAACAATATTGCATGCCAGATATTGGATTGTGACAAAAATGCCGTCCTCGGGAAAAACATCAATGATGAAAGCATTTCAAGCAAGCTTGAACCTGTGATTAGCCTTATCAAGGATGGAATAGAGAAGGAAGCTGTATATATCAAGCATATTCTAAAGATAAAAAGCACCGGCAACAAAGAAATTCCGGTAATGATAAACACCTCTATACAGAAAGATTCAGGCGGCAAGCTGCTTGGTGTCATTGGGGCATTCCGAAGCCTTGAGGAGATTAAAAACTTTGAGGAAAGCATGGTGAGGGCTAAAAACCTTGCATCTGTCGGAGCGCTTTCAGCTGGTATGGCCCATGAGATACGCAATCCTCTAACATCCATTAAAGGCTATGCCCAATTTATCAAGCTTGAACTTGGCGAAAGCAGCGCTTTGAACGAGGATATTGATATAATCATCAACGAAGTGGACAGGCTGAACGGCATTTTAGACAGGTTTCTTGCATTTGCAAGACCGAATCAGCCAAAGCTTGAATCCTGCAATGTTAACGATATCATAAATGATATCGTCAAGCTTTTAAGCAAGGATGCCCTCCCCAAAAACATAATTTTAAAGACAGAATTGGAAACCCTCCCGGATTCAGCACTCGACTACGAGCAGATAGAACAGGCCATTCTGAATGTTGCCATTAATGCTGTGCAGGCTATGAAAGACGGTGGAACTTTAACCCTGAGCACCCGCTACAATGAAAACGAGAAGGTTGTTGAAATTGGCCTTGCGGACACCGGACCCGGAATAACAAACGAAAGCCTTGAGGATATATTCGAACCGTTTTTCACAACAAAACCTAAAGGAACAGGCCTTGGCCTTGCTATCACCTCGACGATAATCGAGAGCCATAAGGGCTTTATAGAAGTGAAGAGCGTCCCTGATCAAGGAACTCAATTTATAATAAAACTCCCAATAATATAATCTGGAGGTCACTATGAAGAATTTTTCTATTTTGATTGTTGATGACGAAAAAAATGTTGTCAATCTTTTGGATAAAATGCTTAAAAAGCAGGGTTACAACACGTTCTGCGCATATAACGGGAAGGAAGCTCTTGATATAGTAGACAGAAATCAAATCGATATAATCATATCTGACATCAGGATGCCGGAGATGGACGGCCTAAACCTCCTAAAAAAAGTTAAGAAGGTCGATCCTTCTATTGAATTTATCCTGATTACAGCCTTTGCAACTTTGGAAACTGCAATTGAAGCCTTAAAAACAGGTGCCCGGGATTATATAACAAAACCGTTCGACCTTGAAGATATTTCGATTGCAATCGATAAGATAACGAAATCCGATGCTGAAGAAGATGTCCTAACAGCAAGTGAACCTGATAAAAATCAAAACTATCTGAAAAGCAACAGCCAGAAAATGATAAAATTGATGGATCTGATCCGGCAGGTAGCGGATACACGCGCCACTGTCATGATATACGGGGAAACCGGCACCGGAAAGGAGCTTGCAGCGCAAGCCCTCCATAATTTGAGTTCAAGGAAGGGCAAACCATTTGTTAAAGTCAATTGTGCTGCAATACCGGAAAACCTTCTTGAAAGCGAGCTTTTTGGTTATGAAAAAGGTGCCTTTACGGGAGCTTGTACAAAAAAACCTGGCAGATTCGAGCTTGCTGAAGAAGGGTCAATTTTCCTGGATGAAATCGGGGATATTTCCCCTGCTGTGCAAGTAAAGCTGCTGAGGGTGCTTCAGGAAAGAGAATTTGAACATCTCGGAGGAACAAAAACGATTAAAGTTGATGTTAGAATAATCTCGGCCACTAACAAAGATCTGCTCACTCTTGTAAAAAAAGGTGAATTCAGAGAGGATTTATATTACAGGCTGAATGTTGTACCTGTAGTAATTCCTCCACTAAGAGAACGAAAGGAAGACATCAGTTTGATTGCGAATGATTTTCTTCTTAAATCCGCATCGATTTCGGGCAAAACCTCAAAGAAGTTCTCCGATGAAGCTATCAGGAAACTCCAGGGGTACAGCTGGCCCGGAAACATAAGGGAGCTGGAAAACATTGTTGAACGATGCGTGGTTATCACATCCAATGACACAATCGAAGCCGATGACCTGCCAGTCTATATTTTGAACCCTGAAGAATCCCAGAAACCGGGTGCACTTGACTTCAAACTTGAGGATAAAATGGATAGTGTCGAGATGAATACAATAGTGAAGGTTCTGAGGGAATGCGACGGCAACAGGACTAAAGCTGCCCAGGTTCTAGGCATAAGCAGACGTTCCATGCATAGAAAAATCTCAAAATATAATATAAAGTAATTAATGAGACACGTTTGTCGCAACGGGACAAGCGTGTCTCATTGCTTTTGGCTCAGTTATAACTTTTAACAAGGAACAGCCCTGTTTTTGGAGCTCATTTTTTTGGCATGATACTTGCATATATATTATGTGATTATAAATATATGTTTAGGGGGATCACTATGCCAAATATCAATTCCGGAGACACAGCCTTTGTGTTGATAAGTGCTGCTTTAGTTTGTCTTATGACACCTGGGCTTGCATTTTTCTACGGAGGCCTTGTCAGAAAAAAGAACATGATAACTCTTATGATGCAGAACTTTATTTCCATGGGTGTTGTTACAGTAATATGGGTGTTCGGAGGTTTCAGCCTTGCATTCGGAGCAGACCATGGTGGGATTATCGGCAGCTTCCAGTATTTCATTTTAAATGGAGTTGGAATGGCACCTAATGGAATGTACGGAGCAACTATACCGTTTGTTGTATTCTTTGTTTATCAGGAAATGTTCGCAATCATTACTCCAGCTCTTATTACGGGAGCATTTGCAGACAGGGTATCCTTCAAAAGCTACCTTATATTCCTTACAGCATGGAGCGCGCTTGTATATGTACCTGTAACACACTGGGTATGGGGAGGCGGATTCCTGCAGCATCTTGGAGCTGTTGACTTCGCAGGCGGTCTTGTAGTTCACACCACTGCCGGAGTTGCTGCGCTTATGACAGTTTATTTCGTTGGAAGGAGAAAGTTCCTTCCCGGTGAAAGCAAGGCGCCTCACAACGTAACATATGTCGCTTTGGGTACCGGACTTCTGTGGTTCGGATGGTTCGGCTTCAACGGCGGAAGCGCGCTTGCAGCAAACGGTATCGCCTCAATTGCATTTGCGAACACAGACATAGCCGGTTCCATAGCCATGTTAACCTGGCTTCTTATTTCCTGGAGCATTGAAAAGAAGCCAAGCCTTGTGGGAGCATTGACAGGAGCTGTAGCAGGGCTTGCAACAATCACACCTTGTGCCGGATACGTAAGGCCTCTGGACTCCGCTATCATTGGGTTCATTGCTGCAATCGTTTGCTATTCAACAGTCAGGATACAGGAAAAGATCCACTGGGATGACGCCCTCGACGTTTGGGCCTGCCACGGAGTTGGAGGTATTCTCGGCTCAATACTTGTCGGGGTGTTCGCTCACTCATCC
>JAGFXP010000023.1 GCA_017861315.1 Bacillota bacterium
AGCTACCTCATGCTGGAAGGGGTTGCTGAAAGCAGGTTCGGCAAAATCTAGTATTTCAGACGGGAGATAATATGATGGAGAAAGAGGAATTCGAGAAATTCTTGCATGATAAAATACCGATGACCAAGGCGATGGAGGTCAGGGTCGAAGAGTACAGCCCTTCGAAGGTCAGATTGGCGGCAAAGCTTGAACCGAACATAAACGACAAGGGGACAGCCTTCGGCGGGAGCATAAGCAGCCTGATGACATTGTGCGGATGGTCCATGGCGTTCAGAATAATGGTAGAGGAGGACCCGGAGGCGCAGATCGTAGTTCAGAAAAGCAGCATCAACTACATCGCCCCGATAAGAGGTGATTTTGCTGCCGAATGCGAGATCCGGGACGAAGAGAGCCTTGAGCAATTCCTGTGCACCTACAGGGAGAGACGAAAAGGAAGGCTGAAACTAGGGGTCCGCTGCTACGGCGGTGGCACATTGTCGGCGGAATACGAAGGGCAATACGTTGCTTACAGATGAAAATAACTCCCGGAAGAGCAGATTCTCCGGGAGTTATATTTTATACATTAAGTTAATATTTTATAAACAGACCCATATTCACTTGTCTATGCATTTATTAAATGATAAACTATATAGGATGTAATGTTAAGGTGGGGATATATTGTGAAGGTCTCGTCAAATGGTAAAGGCTTCATGTGGTTCATCATAATATTGGGCGCTGTAAGCGGAAGCATTATCGGCGATATTGTCGGCAACAATGTCAGCTGGCTGTCGTTCTTAAAGGCCTCCTACTCAATAGGAACCCAGGCACCGCTGGTACTTGATTTAAAAGTTCTGGTGCTGACATTAGGTCTGAATTTTAAAATAAATATTATGTCTATAATCGGTACGATTATGGCAATAATATTGTACAAGAGATACTAGGAGTGATCGAGTGAATGTCGTTTTAGCCTCGGCTTCAGCCAGAAGGCAGGAGCTTTTGAAAAGGCTGGTTGAGAATTATCAGGTTTTAGTAAGTGATTTTGATGAGAGCTCCATCCAGTTCAATAACGACTGTCCGGGATATGTTATGGAACTGGCCTGCGGAAAAGCTTTGAATGTAGCGGAGGGCCTGAAAACGGCGTCTCTTGTAATAGGGTGCGACACAATAGTGGCCTACGAGGGAACCGTACTGGGGAAACCGCAGGATCAT
Source organism: Bacillota bacterium (assembly GCA_017861315.1). Taxonomy (GTDB): domain Bacteria; phylum Bacillota; class Clostridia; order Clostridiales; family Clostridiaceae; genus UBA699. The sequence continues at coordinate 1,189 of JAGFXP010000023.1, forward strand.
GAAGACGCTTTTTTCATGCTCAAAATGCTGAGCGGTAAAAAACACCAGGTATACTCCGGCATAGCCCTGGTCAACACGTCGAACGGACAGGTAAGGACGGATTTCGCAATGACGGAAGTAAAGTTCGACCAGCTGTCAGACGAAGAGATCAGGCGGTATATAGCCAGCGGAGAGCCTATGGACAAGGCGGGAGCATACGGCATACAGGGCCACGGAGGAGTGTTCGTTGAGGAAATACACGGATGCTACTACAATGTAGTCGGGCTTCCTCTCAATAAACTCAACAAGATGTTAAAGGGGATAGGGGTAAATCTTTAATGAGGTGATGTAAAGTGGAAAAAGCACTGACAATCATGGATTTACCTGAAAATGAAAGGCCGAGGGAGAGAATGTTCAGGTACGGCGCGGACACGCTGTCCAACGCCGAGCTTCTGGCAATCATACTCAGAACTGGGACAAAGCAGGAGAACATCGTCACTCTGAGCAACAACCTTATAAAGGAAAGCGGAGGTCTTAACGGACTGCTTAACATGACGCTTGATGAGTTCATGAACCTTCACGGAATAGGCAGGGCCAAAGCGGCCCAGCTTGTAGCTCTTTCAGAGTTGTCAAAAAGGTTCCGATCCTACAGGTCGGGCGATGCCTACAAGATAACTCAGCCCAGGGATGCTGCGGATTTTGTCATGGAGGACATGAGGAATTTCAATGTGGAGCACCTAAGGGTCATAATGCTGAATACGAAAAACGTTGTCATCTCCATAAGAGATGTTTCAGTCGGAAGCCTTAACTCTTCCATAGTTCATCCGAGGGAAGTATTCTGCGAAGCGATAAAAAAACGCAGCGCTTCGATCATAATCTGCCACAATCACCCTTCGGGGGATCCCACGCCAAGCAGCGAGGACATAAACATAACAAAAAGGCTCAAGGAGTGCGGCAAGATTATAGGTATAGAATTGCTGGACCATCTGATTATAGGAGATGGCATATTCATAAGTTTGAAAGAAAAAGGGATTTTGTAATATCGAAAGGAGAAAACAATGAGACTATTTGGAATGTCAAAGGATTTGGGAATTGATTTAGGAACAGCCAACACTTTAATATATGTAAAAGGCGAGGGAATAGTATTAAGGGAGCCATCAGTCGTTGCAATAAACAGCGACACAAAAAAGGTGCTTGCGGTGGGAACCGAAGCGAAAGAGATGATAGGAAGAACTCCGGGAAACATAGTTGCGATAAGGCCTCTTAAGGACGGCGTCATCGCAGACTTCGACGTTACCCAGACGATGCTCAAGAAGTTCATCGAAAAGGTCAGCCACAAGGGATCGTTCACGAGCCCAAGGATCGTGGTATGCTACCCATCAGGAATAACAGAGGTCGAGAAGAGAGCCATTGACGAGGCTACAAAGCAGGCCGGAGCAAGGGATGTTCTTCTCCTTGAAGAGCCTATGGCAGCAGCTATCGGATCAGGACTCCCTGTCAACGAGCCTACAGGAAGCATGATCGTAGACATCGGCGGAGGAACCACTGAGGTCGCAATAATATCCCTCGGGGGGATCGTAACCGCGAAGTCACTCAGAGTTGCAGGAGACGATTTCGACCAGGCTATAATTTCCTACATCAAGAAGGAATACAGCCTCATGATAGGTGAGAGAACCGCCGAGAAAATCAAGCTTGAGCTGGGATCAGCTTTTGACCTCGGTGAAGAAAACACAATGGAGATCAGGGGAAGAGACCTGATCACAGGACTGCCTAAGGTAGTGCTTATAAAGGAAAGCGAAGTAAGAGAAGCCCTGAGAGAACCGGTTAACGCCATAATTGAAGCCATAAAGACAACTCTTGAGAAGACTCCTCCTGAGCTTGCATCCGACATAATCGACAAGGGTATAACCCTTGCTGGAGGCGGAGCGCTGCTCAGAGGTCTTGACAAGCTGATAACCTCAGAGACCCACATGCCTGTCCATATAGCAGAGTCACCGCTCGACTGCGTGGCTTTGGGTGCAGGAAAAGCCCTCGATACCCTTGAAAAAGTGGTTTCAAAACCTAAAAGGAAATAGCCATGAAATTCAAGATTTTTAAAAATAAACTGACGGTAGCCATCATACTGCTGTCAGTTACATTTTTAATATTGATCAGCCGCAGTGTGGGCAGGGGGAGCGCTACGGCTATCGAAAACGGCGTAGGTTCAGGATTTAGCGTTGTCCAGGGGGCTTTGTACAACGTTACAAGCAGCATCAAGAATTCATTAGGGTTTGTTTTCAACTTCTCAGAGGTAAAAAGTGAAAATGAAGCGCTTAGGGCAAGGAATGCTGAGCTGGAAAAGCAGCTCGTGGACTATAATGCCATCAAGAGCGAAAACACCAGGCTGAGCAGCATGGTGAATTTCAAGGATTCCCACCTGGACTACAACTATGTGGGATGCAATATCGTAGGCGTGACCGGCAGCGGTTACCTGGACCAGTTTGTAATAGACAGGGGAAGCAGCGACGGGATCGCTAAAAACATGGTTGCAGTAACTGGTGAAGGCCTTATCGGGCAGATAACCTTTGTCAGCGATAATTACAGCATCGTCCAGACGCTTTCAAATGAAAACCTGGCAGTAAGCGCCATGGTGGAGAGCACGAGTGAAAACAGCGGCATACTGAAGGGCTACAAGGAGTCCGGAAGCAGCCAGATCGCCAAGCTGTACTATCTTCCGATAGATTCCGCAATCAAGGCGGGGGATGTCATACTCACCTCGGGCCTCGGAGGATTATATCCGAAGGGGATAAGGATAGGAACGGTTCTGAGCGTGGAGGAGGACAAGGGCAAGGTCATGAAGACTGCGCTGGTCCAGCCTTTTGTTGATTTCGACAAAATCCAGGAGCTCTTTATTGTAGTACCTAAAAACAAAATTGACGTAACTTATTAAGGTGATATAAATGAAAAAAGTGCTTGTATTATTTGCCCTTTCAATATTATTTTTTGTAATAGACAACTTCTTTATGCCTTTTGTAGGAATAGGAGGCGTATATCCAAGCCTATTGCTGGTCTTCTGCATTCTCTATTCAATTCAAAACGGTAAATGGGAAGGCATGTGGCTTGGGGTATTCTGCGGGCTACTGCAGGATCTCTTCTTTACAAATGTATTCGGAATAAACGTTATTACAAATATGATAGTATGTCTGATGGCAGGCGTGATAGGAACAAACATATTCAAGGATAAAAAAATCCTTCCTGTTGCGTCCTGCTTTGCGCTGTCTTTTTTGAAGGGCGCGATAATATTTGCAGTACTCTACATAATCGACATCAAGATGAGCTTTTCAAGGGTTCTCTTTGTGAGCATATACGATATGGTTGTAGCTTTCTTCATGTACAGGAGGGTATACGACCTCTGCCAGAAGGATTACATGCAGATTCAGTGGAAATTTTAAAGAGGTAATCGAATGAGAAAGATAAAATTTAAAAATCCAAACTTTTCAAGATTCACAGCTCTTGCGTTCATAATGGCCTCAATCATTTTCGCTATTTGCATCAAGCTGGTTATGCTTCAGATAGTAAACGGCGAAGAATATCTTGAGAAGGCCAACACAAAATCCTACAAGGAGATACCTGAAAACGCTTCGAGGGGCAACATCACCGATGTGAACGGCAAGGTGCTGGCAACAAGCGTACAAAGCTACACGCTGGTGTTCAACCCTACAGATGAGAGCGACGAAAAGTTCTTCGAAACAATGGAGAAGGTATTCAAGATACTCGATGCAAACGGGGAGACCATAACGGACGACTTTGAGCTCAAGCTGAGTCCTTTCAGGTTTGAATTTCTCAGCGATGACTCGGCCACTAAGCGTGCGCTGGAGCTCAGGTTCAAAAAAGACAGGGGCCTGGACGAGGCAATAAAGAAAGAGCTTTATGACAACAAGACGAACCTGACTTCAGAGGAACAGGCAAAGGTGAACGAAGAGCTCCTCAAGATAACTGCAGAGGAGACCTTCAACACCCTTGTTGAGCAATACGATATAGATAAGGGCATGAACCTTGCAGATCAGAGGCGTTACATGATCGTGAAGGACACGGAAAAGATGCAGAGTTTCTCGGGCTACAAATCCGTTACTATAGCTAGCAACATAAAGCAGGAGACGGCATTCATATTCCTGCAGCAGCTCAACGACCTCCCCGGGATAGATGTCACCGTAGAGCCTATCAGGACTTATCCAAACGGCGAACTTGGTTCCGCATTCCTTGGATACATATCCAAGATAAGCACGGACCAGGACAAGTACTCCGAACAGGGTTACGACGTCACTAGTGATTATATAGGCATTGCAGGGATCGAGAGCGCCTTCGAGGACAGGCTCAAGGGATCAAAGGGTGCAAAGATAGTTAAGCTAAATACATCGGGAAGAATCATCGAAATCCTCGGCGAGAGGGAGGCAAGCGCAGGGCAGAACATACAGCTTACAATAAACAGCGACGTGCAGGCTGCTGCGGAAGCTTCACTGGACAAGGTCATGGCGGAGCTTCAGGCCAGCCCGAACAGGGGCGACGTAAACACAGCAAACGCCACAAGAGGTGCGGCTATCGCAGTCAATGTAAACACGGGGGCAATTGTTGCCCTGGCCAGCAGGCCGGGCTATGATCCCAACATATTCTCCGTTCCGGGAAGCCTCACCGCAGAACTTTACCAGAAATACTTCAACCCTGACCTCGAGGAATTCGGAAAGAAATATATACAGAGCCACAGCCTTCTTTCAAACTACTCGGGCAAAACACTTGACTCGGTGCTTAATATAATGTTTCCGATCGATACGAGCATAGAAGGCAACACAACAATAAGAAAGGATACCTACGATATATATCCGAAGCCTTTCTACAACTATGCTACACAATCCCTTGTTCCTCCGGGATCGACATTCAAGCCTATGACAGCCATAGCTGGGCTTGAGGAAGGGGTAATCACGCCATCCTTCACAGTCAACGACAAAGGAACATTTGACATGGGAGAAGGAACTTTGAAAGATATCGTAGAATTCGATGAAGGACCAAACGGAGTCGTGGATCTGTCAAGGGCCCTTGAGGTTTCCAGCAACCCGTACTTCATGACTGTTGGAAAACTTCTGAGAGAGAAGTCCGGCAGCGATGCCCTGGCGAAATATGCCTGGAAATTCGGGCTGGGAGTTCCAACGAATTCTGATGTCAAGGCTTCAACCGGCATCGAGATTAATGAAAACTTCGGACAGGTTTTCAACACCTGGTCCCAGAAAAACATATTTTCAACTACTGGATTGTGGTCGACAATGTCGACTCTTAGAGACGGCAAGGATGCCAGCACAGGAAAAACTTTTACTTCAATAGACCTTTACGACAGAGACAGCGATTCTGAGGAAATAAAGTCCGCTAAGAAGGGGATTAAGGCAGCTATCCAGGAATGCATAAAGAACGGAGAGTCAAGCTACAAAACATATAACTTCAAGAATATGATCAGCACACTGGTGGCTTCAGATCCGAAATACAATGGCAAAGCTTTGGCGGCTGATGATTTGAACAGGATTGTAACTGTGATTCATACTACAACCATATTAATCAATAACCAAATCAACGGCGGATCAGGCACATATTTCGCATCCATCGGACAGGGTATAAGCAACTTCACCCCTCTCCAGATGGCGAACTACATGGCTACGATTGCCAACGGCGGGACAAGGTACAAGCTCCACCTGGTCGACAAGATTACGGACGCGGACGGCAACCTGATTGAGCAGATTGAGCCTGAAGTGCTGGAAGAGACAGGCGTGAGCCAGGCTACCATCGACTCGGTAAAATACGGAATGTCCCTGGTTACAGGCGGAGAAGACGGAACGGCGGCAGCAGCTTTTGCGGGATTCCCTATTAAGACAGCAGGAAAAACCGGATCTGCTACATTCAGCGATACCCAGAGCGATTTCGGCAGGACGGCCTACGCGGTATATGTAGGTTACGCACCGTATGACAATCCTGAGGTAGCGGTATGCGTCATAGTGTTCGACGGCGGTCACGGCGGATACATCGCGCCTGTTGCAAGGGCCATGTACGAAGCTTATTTCAAAACAAACCAGGCTACACAGACAACACAGACAACCCAAACTACCCAGTAAGACAGGAGGTCAATGATTTTGGATGACAATCTCATAATAAAAGGCACCAAGGACGGGATAAACGCAGTCATAAATATGGATAGATTCAAAGATTTTGAAGAGATGATGGGTGTGCTCGTCGAAAAGCTCTCAAAGGGAAAGGCGTTCTACAGGGGAGCCTCCCTAAAGATAACAACAGACCTCAAGAAAATCAACAGCAGGGATTTCGGCAAGCTCAAGGAGGTGCTCTTCAGCGAGTTCGACATAAAGGACTGCAGCCTTGAAGACAAGGTCAAGAATGAAGAGGCGGCCAGCAAGGCCTTCAACGGAATACATGAAGGACGCACCAAGTTCCTCAGAAGAACTGTCAGAAGCGGTGAAGTCATAGATTACCCGGGAAATATAGTTATAGTCGGGGATGTAAATGCGGGCTCGCAAATTTCCGCCGGAGGTAATATAATAGTATTAGGGGCAATGAGAGGCTCGGCCCATGCAGGAAACGGAGGCAACCCGGAAGCTATAGTGGCCGCATTCTATATGCAGCCTGAAATATTGCAGATAGACAACCTTATGACAAGGGCTCCTGAAGAATCGGATAAGCCGGCATACCCTGAAGTCGCAAAGATAAAAGAGGGGACAATTCTAGTCGAACCGTATTTGCCAAATAAATTCAAATAATATAATATAATACAATAGGGGGATGAACATATGGGAGAAGCAATCGTAATCACATCTGGGAAAGGCGGAGTTGGAAAAACTACAACCACCGCAAATATCGGTACGGCCCTCGCAGCACTTGGAAAAAGCGTTGTGGTTGTTGATGGAGATACAGGACTTAGAAACCTGGATGTACTCATGGGTCTTGAAAACAGGATAGTATTCACACTGATGGATGTTATTGAAGGCAAGTGCAGGCTCAGGCAGGCTACCATCAAGGACAAAAGATTCCCGAATCTATACCTGCTGCCAACAGCACAGACAAGGGACAAGGACGACATCTCGTCGGAGCAGATGGAAAAACTGATTAAAGATCTTAAACTTGAATTTGATTACGTATTGATCGACTGTCCGGCTGGCATAGAGTCGGGCTTCGAAAATGCAGTAATAGCTGCAGACAGAGCTCTCGTAGTAGTAAACCCTGAACTTACATCTGTAAGGGATGCTGACAGGGTCATTGGAAAACTGGATGCAAAAGGCCTTGAAAATCACCAGCTCATAGTAAACAGGCTTAACTACAAGATGACTCAGGCCGGAGACATGCTCGATGTCGACGACATCCTTGACAGCCTTGCGATCGAACTCATAGGGGTAGTGCCTGACGACAGAGCGATCACTGTGTCGACAAACAAGGGAGAGCCTATAGTGTTGGATGAAAATGCAGAAGCCGGCCAGGCCTTCAGGGATATTGCAAGAAGAATCACAGGCGAGGAAGTGCAATTCATGGATCTGGCTCCGAAAGAAACAGGCCTGTTTTCCTCTATCAAAAAATTATTCGGGATTAAGTAAAGGGGGTAGCTGAAATGAGCTTTAATCTTTTTAAATTCTTTAATAATTCTAAGCCAAGCTCCAAGGACACTGCAAAAGACAGGTTGAAACTTATACTGATTAATGACAGATCCAGCATTTCACCTGAAACTCTCAACAAGATTAAGGAAGAGATACTGGTGGTCATATCCAAGTATGTTGATATAGAAATCAGCGACATCGATGTAAAAATGACAAAGACAGACGACGAGGACGGGAATTCACCTGCACTGGTTGCAAGCATTCCGATTAAGCACATAAAATAATAAACAGACTGTTAAAATAAAAGCTATGTTGATTTTTGACATAGCTTTTTTACAGGTATGTGTTATAATCATACTTGTATTGGAGGAATTAGAATGGGACCTAACATTTTAGATAAACTTACCCTTGACAGAAAGCTCGTAAGGGAGCTTGACATAAAGACTCTTCTGGCTATCATAGCTATAGTGCTTTTCGGCACACTTAACATATACAGCGCAACATACCTGAAATCAGGAACGCACTATTTGAAGGCCCAGCTGCTTTGGCTCGTGGTGGGGCTGGTTGTAACATATGTCATATTGTGCTTTGACTACAGCGTGCTTGAAAACTACGCAACGATACTCTATTGGGCGTCCATATTGCTTCTCGTAATCAACGACACCATATTCAAGAACTCCGTTGTAAACGGAGCCGCTTCCTGGATAAGGATTGGATCGGTAGGTATACAGCCCTCGGAATTTGCCAAACTTGCAATGATAATAATGCTTTCCAAAAAGCTGAGCGATATGAACCTGGAGATAAACAACCCCAAAAACTTTCTCACACTTGCAGGATATGCAGCGCTGCCGATGGCTCTCATAGTCATACAGCCTGATATGGGAATGACTATGGTTTGTTTCTTTATAGTTCTGGGAATATTCTTTGTGGCGGGTCTGGATCTTAAAGTCATCGGAGGCGGATTCGCGGGTGTGGCGGCATTGATTGCGCTGATCTGGAACCTGTCCATAATGCCGACTTACTGGAAAAACAGACTTGTCTCGTTTATTAATCCGGAAGCGGATGAGCTCGGATCCGGACTGCAGCTCCTGCAGTCACAGATAGGAATAGGTTCCGGTGAAATGTTCGGGAAGGGCTTTATGAAAGGCACGCAGGTGTCAGGAGGATTCATCCCGGAAGCGCATACTGACTTCATCTTTTCGGTAGTAGGCGAAGAGTGGGGTTTCATCGGAGCAATGATACTGGTGATTGTTTACGGATATATCATCTATAGATTCATAATTGTCGCAAGAACTTCAAAAGACATTTTTGGTTCAATGCTTACCGTGGGTATTGTATCCAGTCTTCTCTTCTCTCTGCTTCAAAATATAGGGATGACAATTGGCTTGATGCCTATAACAGGAATTACACTCCCTTTCATGAGTTACGGAGGCAGCTCTATGCTGACAAACTTCATGGCGGTAGCCATTGTGCTGAACATTGGTATGAGAAGAAAGAAAATCAACTTCTAGGAGGATTAGCATATGAGAATAGCTTTTATTGCGCATGACAAAAAGAAGGACGACCTTATCGATTTCGTAAAAAGATACAAGGATGTCTTCGAATGCCACGAGCTTTTCGCAACAGGAACCACCGGAAAACTAATCATGGACACCGTAGGCTTGAAGGTAACAAGGTTTTTATCTGGTCCTCTCGGAGGCGACCAGCAGATAGGTGCAAAGTTAGCCACAGGCGAGCTTGACATTATAATATTCCTCAGGGATCCGCTCACGGCTCAGCCTCACGAACCAGACGTCTCAGCTCTGCTAAGGCTCTGCGACGTGCACTGCATCCCGCTGGCCACAAACCTCGGATCAGCCGAGATATTCGTGAAAGCCTTGAAGACAGACAGAAGTTAATAATGCAATTTGGAGGGCTTTTGGCCCTCTTTTTTATTTACTAAAGACCATTGTATATTGGTTTTCAAGCCCATAGTGCATTGTTCGGTTTAAGTGTTGTTTTCCATAAACTCTAAATTCCTGCAAGCAAGCGGGTTCAGACTTTACTGCCTCAAAGTGCCGTCAAACTGCACATTCTTAAGATCATATACCGTTAGCATGCGCGGACGGCTTGAAAGCATATCCATTATTTCAGCCGTTAGGCTGCCGCTCCTGTTAAGCATAATCCTGTACCAATTCATATAATGACTGAGGTACTTGCTTGCCACTGACCTGAACCTTTTCAGGAATCCTTTGAATCCCCTTGCCTGAATCTCGGCATTCCTCAGTGAAAAACCCGGACGGCGGTAGCTGGCACTGTAAGGCATGCATAATCTGAGATGTTTCTTCTTTGCAAAAGAGACATAGGAAAGATTGCTGGTCGTTACAAGCATTTTGCAGCGTTTGATTACTGGGCCGAGTATATCTGAGATATCGGCATATTCCAGCTTCCGGAGCCCTTTCCTGGTGGCAGCCCTTAACATGATGTTTCCTTGGCTGTCACGGCAGCTCAGCATAAGGATCGGACAGCGGTTTTCAGCATCGCGAAAGTGCGGATTTATCCGCCTGCAACCCTTGAAATTTTCCTTCAGCCAGAACTCATTGACCTCGATTGTTTCAGTAAGCACGGTGTCGGTCTTGGTCACGGCAACGCTCAGTATTTTGTGTCTCCATGAAAAGGCAGTTGACAGGTTCATGCCTAATGCTTTTGAGATCTGGCGCAGAGTTAGCCCGCCTCCCATGCAGAAAAGGTAGCCGGCCCAAGTCCTGAGCGTTTTTTTGCTGTACATGAATGGTGTGCCTGTAGTTTCCGAGAAAGTTTTTCTGCATTCCCGGCAGCTATAGCGCTGTCTTCCAATGCGAGTCCTGCCGTATCTTACAAAATACACGCTGCCGCAGTGGGGACAGCTGGTCTTTTCGAAATTCAAGGAACCCAGGACCCCGTCGAGCTGGTCGCCGTCAACTATGAGATCAGCCAATTGAAGCACCTCCAGAAAATCTTATTCATTACAATTATGGACTGGAGGGGTGGAAAGTATTCAGGGTTCCATCAACACTTAATGCGAACATTCCCCTATGGCAGCGACAACAGTCCATGGCCCGAAATTAACACAAAGTTTTATAGAATAAAGAGCGATACTGTGATAAAATTATATGTTGTTAGTAACATGAAGGAGGAATAATATGAACAGAATTTCTGATGACATATTGAGCAAGGTTGAAAAGCCGGCAAGATATACTGGCGGCGAATATAATTCGTATATTAAGGACAAAGAAAAAATTGATATAAGATATGCATTCTGCTTCCCGGACGTTTACGAGGTGGGCATGTCCCATCTAGGCATGAAGATACTCTACTACACGCTCAACGAAAGGGAAGACACATACTGCGAGAGGGTTTTCACCCCTTGGCCGGACATGGAGAAGCTTATGAGGGAGAAGGGCATCGCTCTGTATGCCCTTGAGAGCAAGGACCCGCTGGACCAGTTCGACTTCCTTGGCTTCACGCTTCAGTACGAGATGAGCTACACCAACATACTCAACATGCTCGACATGGCAGGCCTCCAGGTGAGGGCGTCGAAGAGGTCGGAGGACGATCCTATAGTCGTCTGCGGAGGCCCGTGCGCATACAATCCGGAGCCGCTCTACGACATAGCGGACATGTTTGTCATAGGCGAAGGAGAGGAAGTGAACAACGAGCTCCTGGACCTCTACAAGGAGGTCAAGGCTGAAGGAAAGGGCAAAACCGAATACCTCAGGAGGGCAAGCGGCGTGCAGGGCGTCTATATCCCTTCGTTATATGATGTGGAGTACAATGAGGACGGAACCATAAAAAGGTTCTTCCCAAAGGAAAGCGGCGTGCCTGAGAAGATAACCAAGAGGATAATAAAGAATTTCAACGATATAGAATATCCAGACAAATTCATCGTGCCGTACAACGAAATAGTCCATGACAGGGTTGTCGTGGAGACTTTCCGGGGATGCACAAGAGGCTGCAGGTTCTGCCAGGCCGGAATGATATACAGGCCTGTAAGGGAGAAGTGCACGGCAAAGATCATTGAGAACACAGACAAGCTGCTGAACAGCACAGGCTACGAGGAGGTTTCTCTGAGTTCCCTGAGCATCTGCGACCACTCGGACATCCAGAACCTTGTATTCTCAATGGCGGAAAGATACGAGAAGGACAAGATCGGTATATCTCTGCCTTCACTCCGAATAGATTCATTCTCCGTAGACCTCATAAAACAGATCCAGAAGGTAAGGAAAACAGGGCTCACATTCGCTCCTGAAGCCGGAACCCAGAGGATGAGGGACATAATAAACAAAGGCGTAACTGAGGAGAACCTCATGGAATCAGCCAGAAGCGCATTCAGTTCAGGCTGGTCAACCATAAAACTGTACTTCATGATAGGACTGCCTTATGAAACTGACGAGGACATAGCAGGAATAGCCGACCTGGGCCAGAAGGTTGTAGGTGAATATTTCAAGGTTCCTAAGGAAGTCAGGAAAAAGGGGCTCAGGGTCAACCTGAGCACATCCATATTCGTGCCGAAGCCCTTCACCCCGTTCCAGTGGGAGCCTCAGATAAGGATGGAGGAAGTAGAAGCGAAAATCAGGGTCCTTAGATCCGCCATAAAGAGCAAGGCCATATCCTACAGCTGGCATGAAACACCGGTCAGCTATCTCGAGGCTGTAGTCGCGAGAGGCGACAGGAGGGTCTGCGACCTGCTGGTTAAGGCATTCGAAAAGGGAGCCAAGTTCGACGGCTGGTCGGAATACTTCAGCTTCGATATATGGATGGAAGCCCTTAAGGAGTCCGGAATAGACGGAGACTTCTACGCCCACAGGAAAAGGGAGTACGATGAAATACTCCCCTGGGACTTCATTGATATCGGCGTAAACAAGGCGTATCTGATAGAAGAGAATGAAAAAGCCAAGAAGGCGGTCGTTACGCCGGACTGCAGGCTCGGCTGCACAAACTGCGGGGTCGACATCAACTTGAAAGGGGAGTGCTTCGAAGGTGCGGTATCTAATTAAGTTTACAAAAGAAAGCGAAATAAAATTCGTAGGCCACCTCGACCTCATGAGAACGATCCAGAGGATGATGAAAAGGTCAGGGCTGCCGGTGGTATATTCGCAGGGCTTCAACCCTCACATAAACCTTTCGCTGGCGCAGCCCCTTGCTGTGGGCGTATATTCCGGCGGAGACTATTTCGATGCCCCGATGGAGGAGGATGTCGAAGAAAGCGCAGTCAAGGAAGCCATGAACAGGGTCGCCCCTCCCGGGATAAAGATCCTCGAGGTATCGAAAATCAGGGACGAGGAGAACAAGAAAGTCTTCAAGTCCATGGCTGCCATAGACGCTGCAAGCTACAGGATAAAGCTGAGATACAGGGACGCCTCCCTGCTCGAAAAGGAAATGGATGCCCTGCTCGAAAAGAAGGAATGGACCATACTCAAGAAGAGCAAAAGCGGCGAGAAGGTTGTCGACATAAAGCCTTTGGTCAGGAGCATCGACTTCAGGATAGTGGAGAACATACTCGTTGTGGAAGCTGTCGTAAGCTGCGGCAGCAAGGATAACCTCTCCCCTGAGCTGCTAGCTCAGCTGATAAAGGACAGCACGTCAAGCGTGGACGAGGATGCCTTCATCGACATTAAGAGGAACGAGATGTACGCGGACGTCGACGGCAAGCTTGTTCCGCTTTTCAAGTATATAAAAACTATTTAAACGGGGTGATGGAGCTGAAAGAGATTTTTATAGAGAGGCAGGAAGGGATTCTTAGAATTGCCATCAAGGAAAATGCAAAGCTCAAGGAATGCTTCATAGAAGAGGAGAGCGACGACGTCTTTGCCGGCCAGATATACAAGGGCGTCGTCAAGAACATCATACCCGCCATAAAGAGCGCTTTTGTAGACATCGGCCTAAAGAAGAACGCATACATGTATCTGGACTCTAAATTCAAGAACACCTCCGTCAAGAAGGGGGATGAAATTATAGTCCAGGTCGTGAAGGAGGACATAGGCAGCAAGGGTGCGAAGGTCACGAACGCCATCAGCCTTCCGGGCAGGTATTCTGTGCTTCAGACCCTCACAAAGGAGCTAACCTTCTCAAAAAAGATAGCCAGCGCGGAATACAAGCAGGAAGTGAGCAGGAGCATCGTCAAACCCAGAGACGCCGGTGTCATGATAAGGACCAACGCTGAAAATGTCGGCATCGACGTGCTGAACGAGGAGATAGGCAGGCTCGATTCCATGTACAGGGAGCTTGTAAAAAAGGCTGAATTCTCAATAAAGCCGGGCCTACTTTTCGACGACGGCGGAATCCTGGGAAGGGTTCTCAGGGACAAGGTGGATGAGGTGACCTCAAGGATATACGTGGATAACAGTGAGGACTATGAATACATCGGCAGATTCCTTGACGATAACACCGACGTAAGCGCGGAAAAGATATTCCACGAGGATGATAGGACAATGCTGGACTACTACGGCATAGAGAAGGAGATAATGGGCCTGAGGCGTGAAAAGGTGTATCTAAGCTGCGGCGGGCACATAGTCATAGACAGGACCGAAGCCATGTACGTAATAGACGTCAACTCGGGCAAAAACGTGAAGGGCTCAAACATTGAGAAGACGGTTTACCAGACAAACATGCAGGCTGCGGCTGAGATAGTCAGGCAGGTAAGGCTCAGGAACCTCAGCGGCATAGTAGTCGTGGACTTCATAGACATGGTCAACCCTCAGCACAAGGAGGATGTTCTCGCAGTGCTCAGGGAGGGCTTCAGCAGCGACAAGAGCAAGACAACTGTCTACGGCTTCACCGAGCTCAACCTGGTGCAGATAGCGAGAAGAAGGACAGGAAAGCCGATCAGCGACTATATAGAGGAGGGCTGCAGCCACTGCTCCGGCAGCGGAAGCAGGCTTAAGTTTTCCTACATCGGCCTCCTGATCAGGAATGAAATACTGAGGATCAGCAGCGACCGTGACATCAGCCACGTCCACATAACAGTCAACGGGATCTACGAAAAGGACATAAGGGAAGACTTGCTTGGTTTTGTCAGGAGCATAGGCGCTCTTGACAAAAAAGTGTATCTGACCTCATTCAAGGGTGAGACATTCAGGGTCGAGCCTCTGATTTTCGAAAGCCAGATACAAAATCTTGAACATTTCAGGATTTACGGGTAAAATAAACTTTACAAAGAAAATACGGTGTGTTAAAATAATTTGTAGACCGCTCAAATTGGGTTTTTTAAAACATGACTCATGTTGTGTACCCAATTATGGCGAGATCCTAATAAGAGGAGGTGTATTTAATGTACGCAGTTTTAGTTACTGGAGGAAAGCAGTACAAGGTTTCAGAGGGAGACGTTTTATACGTTGAAAAACTGGAAGCCGAGGTTGATTCAAACGTTGATTTCGATAACATACTTATGGTTAGCAAAGAAGACGGAGAATTAGTAGTAGGAAAGCCTGTTGTAGAAGGCGCAAATGTTAGCGCTAAAGTTCTTGCTCAGGGAAAAAACAAGAAGATAATCGTCTTCAAGTATAAGAGAAAGAAAGACTACAGAAGAAAAGCAGGACACAGACAGCCTTACACAAAAATCCAGATTGAAAAAATCAACGCATAATAATGGTAAAGGTTGTACTTACCAGGGACTCAGGCAAACTGATTTCATACAGAGCAAGCGGTCATGCCGGATCAGTTGATGAAGGCTATGACATGGTATGCAGTGCGATTTCAGCTTCTTCAATAATGATAGCAAATGGAATCACAGATGTGTTGAACTTAGAGCCATCTATTACCGTGGATGATGGATTTCTACATATAGATCTGCGTAATCTTGCGCCTGGCGAGGTTGAAAAGTGTCAGGTGTTAATGGAAACATTGCTGCTTGGAGTCAAATCAATTGAACAAAATTACGGTAAATATATAATTGTAAAGGTTAAGGAGGTGTAGTATATGTTGCTTATGAACCTTCAGTTATTTGCTCACAAAAAAGGAGTAGGTAGCTCAAGAAACGGTAGAGACAGTGAATCAAAGAGACTTGGAACTAAGAGCGCAGACGGCCAGTTCGTTTTGGCTGGAAACATCTTGGTCAGACAGAGAGGAACTAAGATTCACCCAGGAACAAATGTAGGTAGAGGATCAGACGACACTTTATTTGCAAAAGTAGACGGTGTTGTAAGATATGAAAGACTCGGAAGAGACAAGAAAAAAGCAAGCGTATATCCTTTAGATATTGAAATAGTAGATGAAGTTGTAGCTGCTGAATAGTCACTTGTTAGGCACCCTTGTTTGGGTGCCTTTTTTAAAATAAGAAAATGAGAAAGAGGAGTGAATGTTAATGTTTATAGATACTGCCAAAATATTTATAAAGTCCGGAGACGGCGGAGACGGCGCGATATCCTTCAGACGAGAAAAATACGTTCCCCTTGGAGGCCCTGACGGCGGAGACGGTGGACACGGTGGCGACGTCATTATTGAGGTGGATCCAAACATGACGACATTGCTGGACTTCACTTACAATAGAAAGTTTAAGGCTGAAAGAGGGACAAACGGTTCCGGCGCAAAATGCTACGGCAAATCCGGAGAAGATATGACAATCAAAGTGCCTATGGGTACGATTATCAGGGATGCGGAAAGCAACAAGATAATGGCCGACCTTTCCCATGCGGATGATAAATACGTAATCGCGAAGGGCGGTAAAGGCGGTAAAGGAAACGTGAAGTTCTGCACGCCTACAAGGCAGGCGCCTGACTTCGCGGAGCCGGGAATGCCTGGCGAAGAAAGATGGATCAAGCTGGAGCTCAAGCTTCTGGCCGACGTCGGACTGGTTGGTTTCCCTAACGTAGGAAAATCAACGCTGCTCTCAGTTGTTTCCAAAGCAAGGCCAAAGATCGCAAACTACCACTTCACAACACTTAAGCCAAACCTTGGCGTGGTAGCGGTGCCTGGAATGAACAGCTTCGTTATGGCCGACATCCCAGGAATAATCGAAGGCGCAGCAGAAGGCATAGGTCTGGGACTCGAGTTCCTCAGGCACATCGAGAGGACGAGGGTATTGATCCATGTGGTCGATATATCAGGAATTGAAGACAGGGATCCTTACGAGGATTTTTTGAAGATAAATGAAGAGCTTAAGAAGTACAGCGTAAAGCTTTGGGACAGGCCGATGCTTGTGGCTGCAAACAAGGCTGACATGCTGGAAGACGACAGCGTTTTCGAAGACTTCAAGAAGAAGGTTAACGCACTGGGCTACGACAAGGTGTTCAAGATCTCCGCTGCAACCAGCCAGGGTGTTGAGGATCTAATGAAGGAAACGGGAAGACTCCTGTCCACAATACCGGTTACAGAGATGGAAATAAGCGAAGAGGAGAAATTCGTTCCTGAAGAGAAGAGATTCACATACACCATCAGGAAAGAAGAGAACACGTATTATGTTGAGGGAAGCTTCGTAGACAGGCTGCTTGCCAGCGTTAATGTAAATGATCCTAACGAGCTCAGGTACTTCCACAGGGTACTCAAGAACAAGGGTGTACTCGACGACCTCAAGGAAATGGGAATCCAGGACGGAGATTTCGTAAACCTCAACGGATTCGAATTCGAATTCGTACTATAAAATATCGGAGGTAAAGCTAATGAACAGCAAACAGAGAAGCTATCTCAGATCCCTTGCAAACACCATGAGCCCTATATTCAACATCGGCAAGGAAGGGATTACTGATGCATTTATAAAGCAGGTAAGCGACGCGCTTGAGGCCAGGGAACTCATAAAGATTTCCGTCCTCAACAACAGCGGCTATACAGCCAGGGAAGCGTCTGACGAGCTTTGCGAAAGCCTCGGCTGCTACGGAGTCCAGGCAATAGGAAACAAGATAGTAATATACAGAAGATCAGAAAAAAATCCTAAGATAGAACTGCCAAACCTGTAGAAGAAGGTGTTTTGATATGGTAAAGAAGGCTATTTTCGGAGGAACCTTTGATCCTATTCACATAGCACACCTTTATGTAGCGCATAAAGCCAAGGAGGACCTGGGTCTTGATGCTGTCATCTTCATGCCGAGCGCAAACCCTCCCCACAAGCAGGGAAAGAAGGTCACCGACGCCCACCTGCGCTACGAAATGGTTAAGATGGCCATAAGAGGCGAGCGGGGATTCCAGATAAGCGACTACGAGATGAACAGCACAGGCCTGAGCTACACCTACAAGACGCTCCAACACTTCAACGAGCTGGAGCCCGGCACAGACTGGCATTTCATAGCCGGCCTGGACAGCCTGGCCGACATCCACAAATGGCAGAACCCTGATGAAATATTTGAATTATGTCATTTTGTCGTATATAATAGGACTGGATACGAAATTAAGGACATGAAGAACAACAAGTATTTCAAGAAATCAGTCCTCCTGGAAATGCCCATACTAGACATATCGTCAACGCAGATAAGGTACGACATCAGCGCAGGCAGGGACGTAAGCAGCCTTGTGCCGGAGCCTGTGGGCAATTTCATAAAGGAGCTGGATTTATACAGGTAAGATAACAGCGGATATTTTTATTGGGAGGGCCTATTCATATGTGGAGCCGGGACAAGATAATTGAATATCTAAGGAATAACTTAAGGCACAAGCGCTTTGAGCATTCCATGAGCGTCATGGATACGGCGGTGAAAATCGCTAAGTTCCACCATGCCGACGTTGAAAAGGCAAGGCTTGCAGGACTGGTTCATGACTGCGCGAAGGACAAGAGCGGAGAAGAGCTGCTCGGGATTGCATCCGGAGCAGGGTACAAAATAGATGAAGTTTGTCTCGACAGCCCCAAGCTTCTGCACGGGGTGGCCGGTGCCGTTATCGCGAGGGATGTGATGGGCATAGAGGACGAGGACGTGCTCAATGCCGTCATGTACCACACAACGGGAAGAAGAGGCATGAGCATGCTTGAAAAGATCATATACATCGCTGACTATGTCGAGCCGTTAAGGGAATTCCCGGGGGTTGACAAGATGAGGCATGATGTCTATCAAGATCTGGACAAAGCGATGGTGCATGCATTTGATTCGACAATAAAATACGTAATCGAACGGGGACAGATGATACACCCGTATTCAATTGAGGGAAGAAACCACGTTATTATGGAAAGTCGAAGGTGATGATTATGGACAAGAGACCGCAGCAGGGGAATATGAAGCCAAAAGCTAAAAAGAGAAAGAAGAAAAGGCTGAGGGCTTTCATAATCCTGTCGGCATTCCTGGTGCTGGCGTTATGCCTGGCCGGGCTGTCGTACTCCTTCCTCATGAAATTGAACCAGCCTGCTGAAAGCGGCACCTTAACCGACGTCACAAGCGGCGTAGGTGAAGACGGGATAGTCAATATACTGGTATCAGGTGTTGACATCGGCGATGCCACAGTTGAGCTGAGCGATGACCAGAAGAGGACGGATACAATAATCCTTGTAAACTATAATCCGAATACCGACGCACTCAACATAGTCTCCATACCGAGGGATACGCTGGTGCAGATCAAGGGTCACAACCAGAAAATAAACGCCTCCAACATAGTAGGTGGGGAAGGCTATCTGACAAAAGCCGTGGAGGACCTGCTGGACATCGACATCAATTATACGGCAAGGGTTAATTACGAGGGTTTCAGGAAGCTCATAGATGCCCTGGGCGGGGTCGACATGTACATTTCCAGGAACATGTATTATGACGATGCCAGCCAGAATCTCCACATATACTTCAAGAAGGGCACCACGGTGCATCTTGACGGTGAGAAGGCCGAGGAATTCTTCAGGTGGAGGCAGAACAACGACGGCACCGGCTTCGCGGACGGTGATCTGGGAAGGATCAACAACCAGCACCTGTTCATAGAGAAGGTTATCGAAAAGGTTAAGACGCCAACGATCATCGCGAAGATACCTACCATAATGAGCATAGTGCCGAAATATGTCACCACATCGATGAAACCTGAGGAGATGCTCAAGTACGCAGTGAAGTTCTCGAATGTTGACAAGTCAAAGATAGTCATGTCCACTCTGCAGGGAACCACGCCTACAATAGGAGGAGTTTCCTACTTCGTATACAGCGAAGAGCTAAACACTGAGCTTCTTGCGAGCATCAACGGGGAGAATGCTGGCAGCGAGGAAACAGAGGCCGCAGAACTTGACAGGTCAGCCGTTAGCATTGAAGTTCTCAACGGAACCACCACCACGGGGCTGGCGTCAGGCTATGCAGCAAAACTGAAGGAAAGCGGCTACACCAGCGATATTGCAGTAGGCAACGGCGATAAATCCGCCAAGTCGAAGATAGAGCTTTACGGGGTGGACGAATCCCTTGTATCGGCAATAAAAAAGGAGTTTGACATAGAAAATGTTGTAACACATCCCCAAAAGACAGGAGATTTTGATATAATAGTATTGCTTGGAGATGATTACAAGTCATCAGGCCAATAAAAAAATATAAACAATTTTTCAGGAGGGTTTTTTAACATGGAAAAGAAAGTAGTAAGCACACCAAAAGCACCGGCTGCAATAGGCCCATATTCACAGGCTATAATAGCGGGAGGATTCCTCTTCACATCAGGACAGGTTCCTTTCATACCTGAAACAGGCGAACTGGTAACTGGAGACATAACAGCAGCAGCTGAAAGAGTATTCCAGAACCTTAAGGCGGTTTTAGAGGAAGCTGGCACAAGCTTCGACAAGGTTGTTAAGACAACTTGCTTCATGGCTGACATGAACGATTTTGCAGCAGTTAACGCAGTATACGCAAAATACTTCACAAAGGACATGCCTGCAAGATCAGCAGTACAGGTTGCAAGGCTTCCTAAGGATGCATTGGTTGAAATAGAATTAATAGCTGCAATATAATTCTGCAGACAAAAGATGAGGAGTCAGCCGGCTCTTCATTTTTTATTAACTTTGAAAAGAGGAAAAGGTTTTGAACAAAGTAACTTTGATTGTGGATGAAAAGGACAAGGGAAGAAAGCTCAGGGACTACCTCAAGAACGAGGCCGAGTTCTCCAGCAGGCTCATCAGGGGAGCCGCGAGGGACGGAAGGATAAGCGTCAACGGCAGGGTCGTCACCCTGAGGTACATGGTGATGCCCGGTGACAGGATCGAGTTCGACGTATCGAAGGAGGAGAGCCAGGACATCAATCCCGAAAGCATGCCTCTGGACGTGGTGTACGAGGATGCTGACATTATAGTGGTCAACAAGAAGCCGTTCATGGTTGTTCACCCGACAAAGAGCTACCAGTCGGGGACTCTGGCCAACGGTCTTTTGTACTACTTCCAGGAAAAAGGCGAAGACTGCATAGTCAGGCTTGTCAGCAGGCTGGATATGAACACCTCAGGGCTGATCCTGGTGGCAAAGAACCAGTTCGCCCACATGGCGCTTGCCAGGGACATGCACAGGGAAGGCTTTGACAAGATATACTACGCAATCGTGCACGGCAACATGGAGAGCAGGGAGGGTGTCATTGACGAACCGATCTACAAGCCCGACGAGGCCGGCATAAAGAGGGTTATCGACGAGAAGGGCCAGAGGAGCGTGACCCATTACCGGGTCATCGAGAGCTTCAGCGAAGGGGACCTTGTTGAGCTTGAGCTTGAAACGGGAAGGACACATCAGATCAGGGTCCACCTGGCCCACATGGGACACCCACTGTTCGGGGATTCGCTGTACCATACTGGGGATGAGTACGGTAATGAGGATGATGAATACATCAAGAGGCAGGCGCTGCACGCCTGCAAGCTGAGGTTCCCGCACCCGAGGACCGGGGAAAAGGTTTCGCTGGAGGCAGGGATGCCGGAGGACATGGAAAGACTTATAGAGAAATTAAGGAGCCGATAACTTTGAAGTTATCGGCTCTTTATGTCATTGCATCTTACCCGGTTTTTCATCATTGTCTTTTTTTTTGCCCTTCTCCTTGCATTCCTTCTCTTCGCTGAAACAGCCATCAGGACCAGGAGGATCAGGACTGCTGAAAACGCTACTCCCACGGCGGGGAGGTAGTTGTTCTCAGACAAGACATTCATCAGGCTGTGGTCGGCCCCGCTTGTTAGCTTGAGGCTTCCTATCACAGTGCCGTTCGCCTTGACTTCAGTTGTCGCCAGCTCGTCGCCTTCCGAGAATATCTTCCTGCAGAGATCCAGATCCTCCAGGTTCAGCTCGATATTCGGATCGGTGCCTTTCTCGGCGTAGTAATACAGGTCTTCCGATGCCAGCAGAGGGATGGAAGTGTTTCCTGAACTAAATGTGGTGACCACGTCCCCTTTAGAGTAAACCGCCATCTTCTCGAAGCCATTGTAGCCGTAATTGAACAGGTTTATGGCGTCCTTGAAAAATGTTTTCTGAGAATCGTGGACCAGCGCCAGCACAAGCCTGCGGCCGTCTTTTTCGGCAACCGACACATAGGAGTGCTGCGACTGGATGGTATAGCCTGTCTTGCCTCCGATGCAGTAAGGGTAGTAGTATCCCGAATACTTCTGGATCAGCTTGTTCTCGTTCCAGAGGGGCCTTTCCAGGGTGCTCTTGTTTGTCGGGCCTATCTTGTATGCCAGAGTGGTGGCTATCTCCGGATATTCCTTATGCTTGGACAGTTCGCCGAGTATCAGTGCCAGGTCATGGGAGGAGGTTTTGTGGTTCTCATCGTAGAGGCCGCTTGGGTTTACGAAATTTGTGTTTTCGCAGCCAAGCTCCTTTGCCCTCTTGTTCATCATCTCTGCGAATCCTTCAACTGATCCACCCATGTGCTCTGCCAGCGCTTCAGCGCAGTCGTTGGCTGAGGACAGGAGAAGGCCGTACAGGAGGTCTTTGACCGTAAGCTTTTCGCCTTCGAATATATATATCTTGCTTCCGTCTGCCATTGGCGGCTTCTTGCCTACTGTCACCACGTCGTCAAGCTTGCAGTTCTCCAGGGTCAGCAGGGCTGTCATAACTTTTGTTGTCGAAGCCGGAGGATAAGCGGCATCTATATTTTTTGAATAAAGTATTTCACCTGTTTTTGCATCCATAAGGATAGCGCTGTCTGCCGATACGGAAGGGGCAGAGGATGCTGCGCTTGTTTCAAATGAGGGGATAGTCAATGTCATTGCCAGTGCTAACAAAAATGCTGTAATTCTTCTCATGATTACCTCCGTTTTATCTACTAAACACAATTATAGCAAAAAATCACCAGCCATGCGACTTAAATTTGCTTTAAAAGGGAATAATTTAGGTATATATCGAAATTTGGAGGTATGATTATGAAGTGGAAAAGCAAGATAACAGGTTCGCTGGTAATCCTTGCGGTTTTTGTCGTATGTCTCGCGGTGGGGTATTTCACAACCAGACCTGTGGAAAACCTGAAGGAGGAGGAAATATTTGCAGAGGAGGCAGGCGCGGCCGCAAAGGAGCAAACCGTCACGGTATATGTCAACGGGGAGGTTAACAGGCCCGGGGTATACAGCCTGGTTGCGGGCAGCAGGATAAAGGATGCCATTGAGGCCTCGGGAGGCTTCACGGCGGCTGCAGACATAAAAAGGGTTAACCTGGCAAAGAAGATCAGGGACGAGGACTACATATTCATAGATACCCAGGACAGCTCGCAGGGTGCGGCAGGGGCTTCAATCTCCGGGATAAGCAGCGACGGCCTTGTCAATATAAACACTGCGACCAAGGAGGAGCTAATGACAGTGCCGGGCATAGGCGAGGTTACTGCGCAGAAGATAATAGACTTCAGGGAGAAGAACGGAGATTTCCAGAAGATAGAGGATCTGACCAAGGTCGACAGGATAGGCGAGAAGACGCTGGCCAAGTTCAGGGACAAGATCGAGGCAAGGTAGAGCGGCAGGGAAACGATTAATCCTTCAATATTAGAATTATTTGTTATATAATGATAATGTTACTTTAATGACTAGGTGGGAGGGAACAACAATGCAAAAGAGACTTACAGAGCTGTCGAAAACATCCGGCTGAGCGGCAAAAATAGGGCCGGAGACCCTTTCGAAGATATTGGATAAATTACCAAAGATGAAGGATGACAATCTGCTTGTCGGGATAGAGACTTCCGACGACGCTGCAGTATATAGACTCAATGACGAAATGGCGGTCATACAGACGCTGGACTTCTTTACGCCCGTGGTTGACGATCCGTACACCTTCGGGCAGATAGCTGCAGCAAACTCGCTGAGCGACGTTTACGCCATGGGAGGCAAGCCCACGGTGGCTATGAACATAGTCTGTTTCCCGAACTGCCTTCCTATAGAGGTGCTCGGTGAGATACTGAAGGGCGGCGCTGACAAGGTGCTTGAAGCCGGCGCGGTCGTAGTTGGCGGGCATTCGGTGCAGGACGACGAGCCTAAATACGGGCTGTCTGTCATGGGAGTGGTGCATCCTGACAGGGTGCTCAAGAACCACGGCTGCAGGCCTGGCGATGTGGCGATAATTACGAAGCCGCTGGGGACGGGCATAATAAACACGGCCATTAAAGGAGGGGCTGCCTCCGAGGCGGCCTATGAAACGGCAGTCAAGGTCATGACTACCCTTAACAAGTATGCCGGTGAGATAGTAGCCAGGCACGATATAAGCGCCTGCACGGACATCACGGGCTTCGGGCTGATGGGGCATGCCTACGAGATGGCCAGCGCATCAGGGGTGACGATCAGGCTTTTCAAGGACAGGCTGCCTTACATCAGTGAGGCGAGGGAGTATGCCGAAATCGGGCTAGTGCCTGAAGGCTCCTACAACAACAGGGCTTACCTGGCCGGAAAGTACGAATTCGCCGGCGTGGAGGAATGGCAGGCCGATATCCTTTTCGATCCCCAGACGTCGGGAGGACTCCTCTTCACATGCACAGAGCAGGTGGTGGGGGAGATCCTGGAAGAGCTGAACAGGCTTGAAATAAAATCCTCTGTCGTCGGACGGGCTGAGGAGTTTTCGGGAAAATACATTATCGCAAGTTAGGAGCGGGTAACTATGGACAAGAGTGAATTGTTAAGGAAATTGCCTAAGATAGATGAATTGCTTAAGGAAGAGATAGTCGAAGGCTATGTGAAGAACTCCATCAGGGCCGAAGTGATAGCAGTGCTGAGGGAGACTATAGATGGGCTCAGGGGCGACATACTTGAAGGAAAAACGGTATCTCTCGCCAAGGATGACCTCATGGAGAGGTTCGCAAGGAACATGGAGGAGAAGAAAAAGCCGAAGCTGAGGAAGGTTATCAATGCTACGGGCGTAGTCATCCATACCAACCTAGGCAGGTCTCTTCTTAACGAGGAAGCGGTAAGATGCGTCGAAGAAATCTCCATGAACTACAATAACCTCGAGTACGACATCAAGGCCGGAAAGAGAGGTTCAAGGTACAGCCACGTTGAGGAGATAATAACGAAGGTGACGGGCGCAGAGGCGGCTATGGTAGTAAACAACAATGCTGCAGCGGTCATGCTGGTGCTTAACACCCTGAGCAAAGGCAAGGAAGCGATAGTTTCCAGAGGACAGCTCGTTGAAATAGGGGGCTCCTTCAGGGTGCCTGATGTCATGGCCTTCAGCGGCGCAACGCTGGTGGAGGTAGGGACAACAAACAGGACGCACCTCTACGACTACGAGAACAACATAAACGAGAACACCGGAGTGCTGCTGAAGGTGCACACCTCCAACTTCAAGATACTGGGCTTCACGGAAGAGGTGTCCGTGGAGGAGCTGGTGGAGCTGGGCAGAGAGCACAAGCTTCCGGTCTACGAGGATATAGGCAGCGGAACATTGGTGGATTTCCAGAAATACGGCTTCACCTACGAGCCGACCGTGCAGGAGAGCCTGAGAAGGGGCGCAGACGTCGTTTCCTTCAGCGGCGACAAGATGCTGGGCGGTCCGCAGGCGGGAATCATAGTGGGCAAAAAGAAGTACATTGATAAGATGAAGAAGAACCAGCTTACAAGGGCCCTCAGGATAGACAAAATGACGCTTGCGGCGCTGGAAGGAACCCTGAGGCTTTATCAGGACGAGAAGATTGCAGTCGAGAAGATACCGACACTCCACATGATCCTTAGCAGAAAGGAGGAGCATCTGGCCAGGGCAGAGCAGCTAGTGGGCAAGCTCAGGGCTGCGGCGGACGGCTTCTCGTTCGAGATAGGCGAGGACTATTCCATGGTCGGTGGAGGCTCCATGCCGGAGGAGCGTATACCGACATATGTAATCAAGGTGAAAGCCGAAAAGCTGAGATCGGATGAGCTGGAGAACAGGCTGAGGCTGAGCGAAACGGCTGTAATAGTTAGGGTAAGCAACGATGAGGTCATAATGGACCTCAGGACGATGTTCGACAGGGATTTCGACATCGTTGCGGATGCCTTCAGGGCCGTCGCAGAGGGGATTTGAGGTGAATTAGAGTGAAGCATATCATAATAGGAACAGCGGGCCACATAGACCACGGCAAGACAAGCCTGATAAAGGCCCTTACGGGGAGAGAAACAGACACGCTCAAGGAGGAGAAGGACAGGGGGATTTCCATCAACCTGGGCTTCACCTTCTTCGACCTGCCTTCAGGAAGAAGGGCGGGAATAATAGACGTGCCGGGCCACGAGAAGTTCGTCAAGAACATGCTGGCGGGCGTAAGCGGCGTCGACATCGTACTTCTGGTCATAGCTGCAGACGAAGGGATCATGCCACAGACAAGGGAGCATTTTGAAATCCTCCAGCTGCTCAACGTGAAGAAAGGCATCATAGTCCTCACCAAGTCGGATCTCGTGGACAGCGAATGGCTCGAGATGGTGAAGGAGGAAGTCAAGGACGAGTTCAAGGGCACTTTCCTTGAGGGTGCGCCTATACATGCTGTCTCATCAAGGACCAAGGCGGGCATGGAGGACCTGGTGGATAACATAGACATCCTTACAGGGGAGATAGATACAAAGGATGTGGGCGGACATTTCAGGCTTCCCGTGGACAGGGTTTTCTCCATAAGCGGATTCGGGACTGTTGTCACCGGGACGGTAATCAGCGGGATGATTGAGGAAGGCCAGTGGGTTGAGATCTATCCGTCCAAGGTGAAAGCCAAGGTTAGGGGCATCGAGGTCCACGACAGCCATGTCAAAATAGCGGAGGCAGGGCAGAGGACCGCCATAAACCTTTCAAACGTGAAGACATCCGATGTGAAGAGAGGGGATGTGGTTGCAACAGAGGACATCATGGAGCCGTCGATGATGGTGGACTGCAGCCTGTACTACCTTAAGAGCGCCCCGAAGCCTCTTGAGAACAGGCAGAGGGTCAGGCTCTACCACGGGACCAGCGAGATACTCTGCAGGGTCGTCATACTCGACAGGGAGGAGGTCCAGCCTGGAGAGAACGCCTACGTGCAGCTCAGGCTCGAGAAGCCTCTGACAGGGCAGAGGAACGACAGATTCGTAATCAGGAACTATTCGCCTATGTTCACCATAGGGGGGGGCGCCATAGTCGAGCCGCTGGCAAAGAAGGCGAAGAGATTTGATAAGGACTACCTCGAGGAGCTCCGGATAAAGGAGAGCGGCGAGGCAGGCAGCATCCTTGAGAACACGGTGAAGAACCTCAGCGGCGATTTCCCGAAGGCTGCGGACATACTAAAAGCCCTCGGCAAGAACGAAGAGGGACTCGAAGGAAAGCTTGACCAGCTTGCTGAAGAAGGCAGGATAATAAAGCTTTCAGGAATGGACAAGCCGGTCTACATCCATATGGATTTCGTGAACAAGAAGATTGAAGCAATGCAGGACATTCTGGACAAGTACCACAGGGAAAACCCTCTGAGATGGGGCATTTCCAAGGAAGAGATGAAGAACAAGATATTCGGAAAAGCGCTCAAGCAGAAGCTGTACGATGAACTCCTTGCTATCCTGGAAGAAAAGCACAGGATCAGGCTGCACGGCAAGTTCATATCCCTGTACGGCTTTGAGATTGCATATTCAGAGCAGCAGCTGCAGATGAAGGGCAGCATATTGAAGCAGCTTGACGAGCAAAAATTCTCGCCGCCTAAATACAGCGAGATGGAAGCTAAGGAGAAGGTGCCTAAGGACTTCCGGATGGTGTTCGAATCCCTTCTTGATGAAGGTGTCATCGTTAAGGTTTCGGAGGATTGCTATTTCTCCAGGGAAGCCTACGAGAGATGCAGGGAACTGACAGCGCAGTATATAAGGGATAACGGCAGCATAAACGTGGCCCAGCTCAGGGACCTCCTCGATACAAGCAGGAAGTATGCAATGGCCGTCATAGAGCACTTAGACAACATCAAGTTCACCAAAAGGGTAGGGGACGACAGGATTCTATTCTGATTTGTGATATCTGGATTGACAACTATTATTAATTTGTTGTATTATAAACAAGGAACATTTGGGAGTAGATAAGTGCTGGTGTGCTTGCCAGTCTTCAAAACTGAGGTACCGTGCTAAGACCACGGTTGGTGGGTTCGATTCCCACATACTCCCGCCAA
>JAGFXP010000050.1 GCA_017861315.1 Bacillota bacterium
CCGGATACGGTGTCATGGTCGGTTATGGCGATTATATCCAGGTTGCTTTTTTTTGCAAAATCTATGACTTCCCGGGGCGAGTATTTTCCGTCTGAGTAGCGGGTGTGGATATGGAAATCTCCCTTCCTGTACATCATGGTATCACCCCCTCGGTTTGAATTCCGTCCTGAGATATTCCGCATACTGCGACGCCTTCTTCTCTATGTCTTTAACCCTCAGAATAGCGCCGGGATCGTTTGCGGTTTCGGAGAGTACGGCGTATGGCGGGAGCCTGAAGCCCTTGTTGATGTTGAGAGCACCGATAAGCTGTTTGCCTACGGAATCGCTGCCTGAATTTCCCGAAACGACAACGCCGTACATGCTCTTGTTGTGGAAGCTCTGCTTATGGTAGAGCACAGTCAGCCTGTTTATTGTGGCAGTGATGTTGGCGGCAAAGCTGTCGTTGTAGTTCGGGCAAAGCCAGACTACACAGTCGGCCTCCTCTATTGAAGGGAGCACGTTTTCCACCATGAAGCCGCCGTAGAAGCAGGTGTTCCTCTTCGCGTGATGCTGGCAGAGAGTAAAGGAGCAGCCCCTGCAGTCGGCAATCGCCCCGTTCTCTATCTGTATCACGTTGATGTCGAATCCAGCCAGGTTTTCTGAAATCAGCCTCCAGAGATTCAGCGTATTGGAAAATTTGTGTGGGGAAGAGTAGAGAACAAGTATCTTTGGATTCTCTACGGCGCTGTGCTTGTATTCCAGAAACCTGTCGCCGAGCCGTCCGCTCAGCTCAAGGGATATCTCATCCAGGGTCAGGTCCAGCGTCTTCTGCCAGGTCATAAAGTTCTTGAGGCTCCCTGTTGCCTCCACCATCGGGTGGCCTATGAAAGCGCAGCCCATGCTGTTAGCAAGGAATATGACATCCTGTGCGAAACGTTTGGTTCCAAGCTCCGTGCTGCTGTGTATGAGTACGGTGCCTGTTGAGCCGCGGAATGCGTGGAGATCCTTCTCCCTGATCTTCATGATGAACCGGAGCATATCGAGGTCGAAACCGGCATCGCCGATGTCTATGGCGAAGAGCAGCTTTTTCCCTCTGAGATCTCCTGCGTCATCAGGGTTTTTCAAAACCGTGTAGGAGCAGTAGTTTCTTCTGAAGGATGAAACCATGCTGTCGAGCTGCATTGAAATGTTCTCCTTTGGAAGAATGATATATAGATTGTCCATGCCGCGCACCTCCTGGCTGTTAGATATAGTCTCTAAGATAATTATATGTTTCCTCTAATTTTTTGTAAAGCTGAGGAGGCATATCGTAGGTTTCGAATTCTATGCCTGAGTCCAGCTCCCTGTTCCTGGAACCCATGTACACTCCGCCTATAAAGTTCGTGCTGTAATGCCATCCGCCCCTGATTGTAGCGAGGATCGAGAGCGAGCCCGAGGAGAGGGCAGGGGCGATGTAAGGCTTGAAGCCTGCTGACCTTACCTCGAGATTCGAAGCTGCAGCTTTTGAAGTCAGGTATGATGATGCGTTCTCGTCGTAACCTCTGATGCTGTCCGCGATTATAAGGCCCTGTCCGTGCGGGCCGAAAGCCCGGCCTTCCTCAAGGAAGTTTTCGCTGCGCCCCAGATCCCTGGAGTAGTAGGCGGCCCTTGCGTACATGACCCCCAGCCCGTAGCCCTTTATCTGTTCCGGAGCAAGTCCCAGGAAGTCCAGCTCGCCGCTCTCGTTTCTGTTGCTTGCGAGGAAGGCCGCGCTGCAGAGCATATCTACAGGATCGGAAACCACTGCAAAAAGTCCCTTGAAGCCCGCGGCCCGGGCGAGCCTCGCATAATGCGAGATTATTTCCGAATTGCCTTTTAACTGTGCCAGCCTTACATCAGTTTCTTCCTTTCCTACGCTCGGAACGCCGACGGAAACGCAGAACACGAAAACATCGCAGTTGAATATGTCATCGGCTGTAGTTCTGACTATTTCGGGATAGCCGAGGTTGTTTTCCGGAGGAAGGATGGAGTTGCATTCCAGCTCCCATCTGACCAGCTTGTTGATGTCCATATCAAAGATTTTGATCTTCGATATGCTGTCGCTCCCCAGAAGCCTCAGACCGGAGCAGAGAATGCCGCCCACATCGCCCAGCCCGGCGAGGGACAATGTCTTTTTAATTCCGGCAGGTTTTTCCTGAAGGATTTTCTGCCAGCCTCTCCATGAGGTATTGAGGGAAAAAACCCTTCTCTCGCGGATTGCTCTTTCGAGCCAGTCAGGTATCCTGGCTTCGCCGGCTTTCACCAGAAGGAGCTCCAGTGTTTCTTCCCCCAGGAAAAGCTGGGAAGGGGAGCTTACGCAGAAACTCCTTCTGGATTTTGCAGGCTCCATTTCAGTGAGTGCGAAGATTTCGCCGCTGAAGCCCGATGCATACTCCTGGTCAGCCTGCGCCAGGAAGGCTTCTTTTCTTTCCTTAAGCGATATCAGCATACGTCCGCCGCAGGTGTAGTATTTTATGTCCATTATTGATCCCCCTTGATTATAGTCTCGAGTCTGAGAAGTAGTTCGAGATCGTTTTTCAGATAATGAGTTGCATTAAGGTTAAGGTCGTATTTCATGTCCATCCCGTGGTCCGGGCACCTTGGCACAGTAAACACCTGGCCGAGGGAGGACAGGTTGAGGTTCTTCTCATTAACTTCATGGAATTCCTCCTCGATTACCGAGAGTATTTCCATGGAGTTTTTTATGCAGACCTTTGAAAGGTTGAAAACCTCCTCGTGCTTCGTATTCCTTATGAACACGGGTGATGTATACGGCAGTATGAGGTTTATGGAAGGCAGGAGGTTGCGCTCCATGTAAGAGCCTCTCCACAGTGCATCCCCGCCTATGAAAGGATACAAGGACGTCTCGTTGAACCACAGGTTAAGCTTCGGTATGAAGTAGGCGCTGTCCACCTCTCTTCCCTGGATGTCCATTATATCCTTGCCGCGTCCTGACATTATCCCGCAGACTATCTTCTTGATATTCACGTCTTCCTTCTTGAAGATAGGGTCCAGAGCCCTTATCCTGTATCCTTTGTGGAGGATGTTGTCCACCAGTATGACCGGCTTTTCGAAGGACTTGATGACCTTTACCTGGATGTCCAGCGGAAGATGGTGAGGGAATTCGTTTATATTGAAGCCCTTCATGTTGGCGTTGAACACCTTTTCCGTATGGAGCGCTTTTGTTATAGTGTTAGGGATTATGAACCTGTCGAGTATGTCGCCGTACGGAACGCATATCAGGTCGCCCAGTTTTCTAGGCTCGGTGATCTTCGTGCTCACTTTGTTCTCCCTGCATACCTTCTTTATGATTGCCTGGTTCATGTAGTTGATATCGAAGGATAGCAGAAGCTTTCCGGGATAAAGCCTCACTATGGATTCCTGAAGCTTTTTCCTGGCACTTAGTATGGTCTGCTTTATTTCAGGGTTGTTCCTGAAAGGTTCCTTGATGATGTTTTCTATGTCCAGGTTTAGCACGCATGGATGGCTCATGTCGGCGACATATACCGGCTTCTCGGTGCCGGGTACTGCTGTGAATCCTGAGAGTTCGAGAAGCTCATAGAAGCTGTGGTCGACGGCATATTCGCTGCCGTTGCCCAGCAGTTCCCGGTAAACGGCATACTCGAAATCCTTTGAGACGGCATGGGCGAAGGTCTCGGTCACCAGGAGCTGTTCTATGTCGATGTTCCTGTCGTAGCTAAGGACCTTGAAGCAGTCCACAAGCTGTATCCTTCCCACCCTGTTCTGCCTTATGAAGCTGGCTACCTGGGTGTTGTTGAACTCGCCGTACAGATTAGAGGATTCTATCCTGTGGAATACCGAGAAGGCAAGTACGCTGTCAGTTCCTGTATTCATTATTGCGAGGAGCCTTCCGTTAGGCTTTTCAAAGGTTTCGTTGATCAGTGCCAGGGTTTCGGGATTCCTTGAAAAATATTCGTATTTGGAGAGGAACTCCTGTCCTTTCGACGGATCTATGATGAGCGTTTCAAGCAGTATTGGCTTAAGCACAGCTTTGTCCTGTGCTTCTCTCTGATAAAAGCCGTTCTCATAGATATACTGCTGGGCCATAGGATCCACCAGGCTTGAAAAATCCTTGTCCTTGTCAATGAGGGATCTGATCTGCGTGGAGCTCACCTGCTTGTTCTTGTGCGACAGGGACAGCACTATCTTGTCGCCGTGAATATTGTTCAGCATGCTTTTCAGTTTCCTGTCCTTGGCCCGCTCAAACACGATGTGGGAAAACTGGTGTATAGAATGCGGGGTTTCCTTTGCCTTGTAGGAGGAGGCGTTCAGGACAACATCACTGCCTACAGCCACGTATACCTCTGAGCCGTTGAAATTCTCTTTCAGCGTCCTGAGGTTCTCCGGATTGGCAATATTGGTAGGGTAAACGTCAGGGTAGATGTATATGCCCAGCTCGTCCGAAACGGACATGTTCATGATATAGCGCCTGAGAAGGCTCGGCAGAGTCTTCTTAGACCAGGAAAATCCATCTACGGAAAGGTATACCTCGAAGCCCAGATTCCTTATGGAGAGCGCGATCTCCTTGTGTCCGACGGAGAACGGATCGAAGGTTCCCGGGAAGAAAGCAATCTTTTCGGGGATTTTTATATCTATTTCGCCGCTGTTCAGCATGTAGTCCGATAAGAACCTGTATATATGGTTGAAGCCTGCAGCGCGTGCGAAGAAGAGCAGTTCCTCCTGCTTGTTGTCCGTGATCAGCGTGAGCATTTTTTTGCTTATGAGCTTGTATATTTTAAGCTTGTCCTCAAGGCTGAGAAGG
This sequence comes from Bacillota bacterium, assembly GCA_017861315.1. Lineage (GTDB taxonomy): Bacteria > Bacillota > Clostridia > Clostridiales > Clostridiaceae > UBA699. The sequence continues at coordinate 4,781 of JAGFXP010000050.1, forward strand.
GGACTTCCGAATATATCCTTGCCTATTACGCTGAAGGCTGCCTGCTTCACCTTTGAATCATAATTCCCGAGTCCGTTAAGGAGAACGCCGAGCATCCTGATCAGCCTGAGGTCATTCTCCTCCTCGGCTACGTCGAACCTCGACCTGTATACGGAGTAGTTTGAAACTGCGGTTCCCATGGTTTTCAGGACAAGGGATTTAAGGTTGGGGTTCGAGACCTTTATCCTGTTTTCCGCATCCTCGATGGTTGTGTCCAGTTCCTTCGGCTCGAGCCACAGCATAACCTGGCCTGCATAGTAAGGGATGTATTCGGTGAACCTGTTGCCTTCGATTTCAAGTGCTCTCAGGAGCTCGATGGCGACCTCGTTTCTTTCGTCCACTGAAAGGTAAGGCATAAGAGTGAGGATCGATTTTCCGGCCCTCCGCCTTACGCTCTCCACCTCGCTTACCTTCAGCAGATTGGAGAAATGGATTGAGGCATGAAGGCCTCTTCTTGAAGGATTCCTGAGGGTGTATTCCAGGAGCAGGTCGATCTGGTTCCTCTTTAATATCCAGTTCGTTTCTGTCTTCATGTTGCTCAGGAATATCTCAGTTGATGATGACTTGGTGAGTTCGCAGGTGTTTTCGTATACCTGTGCCTTTTTCTTCAGGTCCAGGGTGATGAATATTTTGTACAGGAGAAGCTTTTCCGTCGAAGTTTTTGGCTTTAATTCCAGGCTGTCAAAATATTCGGCGTACATCGACCTAGAGCCGCCCGCAAGCTTGTATTTGATGATCATGTTGAGGGAAGCTTCAAGTGCCAGCAGCCTTATGTTCAGATTCCGTTTATTAATGGCGGAGCTGACATATCTGAACAGGGTGGAAGGGTATACGCATTTGATGTCCAGGGGGATGAAGTTTGCCGCTTCAAGCAGGAATACCTGGATTTCGGGAGCCCTTGAGTCAAGGTCGTTGTAATATTCCATCACTATGTCGGTGTATTCCTCCCTGTCCTTATCGCTGCAGCTGGCAAAAATCGACTTGACCAGGATGCTCATGCTGTACCTGACGTAGAACCTGTGGGCCGGAACCAGCTTCGGGCTCGGCATGAGGAGAAGCTCGAGGTAATGCTTAAGAAGGTCGCCGCTGGTAACGGAAAAGATGTCGGCTTTGCCTGTTTCGGGGATCTCCTTCCTGTAATCCTCGTCGAAAATTGCGATCAGGGTGCCCATGAGCTCTGCGCAGTGCCTCCTTATGTCATCCTCGGGGTGTACAAGGTTGTCGTAGAGGAAGCTTAGCGTCTGGGTTTTCTGTTTAGGTGTCAGGTAGGTGGAGTATTCCTCAAGTATCCTGATATACTCCCTCAGGTTCCTCCAGTCCTTTTCGCTTCTTGCGGCCTCGAGTATCTTTTCCAGCGAGTACTCGTCACGCAGTTCATACATGAGGTTGATATTGTGGCGTATAGCCGTATATTTCGTGTTTTCAATTATCCTATTTCCCTGGAGAAGGGCGAAGTGCGTCTGGCTTGGCAAGGCTGCTATATCCTTCTTGGGCTCGGGATTGACGCCGAGGTGAATGATATAGTCCTCGAAATCCTTGAGCTTTACGTAGACCCGTGTGTATCTTCGGGTTTTTGCCTCATCCACATCCTCGAGCTTGTTGAGTATGACGTAGAAGGATTCCTCAAGGGGGTATATCTTCATCTGAGGCCTGTCCGCAAGGGCGTCGTTCTTTATCCTGAAGTCGCAGTAAATCAGTATGAGGGACTCTATGGACAGGTTTTCAAGCTCAAGATCCCAGGTCGAATGGTTTATGGCTATATGCCTGATGTAGTTGATCCCGTACCTTTTAAACCATTCATCCGTGTAGTAGTAGTGAAGCCTTGGGACTCTCCTTACCTCTTCGCCCTTGCAGCCATACTTGCCGATGTCATGTCCTCCCGCAGCTCCCGAAACCCTGCCAAGATCAAGGTCAACGCCAAGCCTTTTAAGCTGCCTTCCCAAAGTCATGGCGAGGGAGTGCACCCCGCAGATGTGGTCCAGGGTGTTATAGCCCATCACGTCCTGGCTGAGCTTCATCATCTCGTATGCGTAGACGGACTGGAAGGCCTTTACGTATTTCTTGTACTCCTCCGGATGTTCAAGCTCATCCTGTTCCTCCTGCGTCAAAAAGTCCATGGGGTAGAGGCTCTGCCAGGTGCCGTTATCCGATACCTTCTCGATTTCGGAAATCATCCTGAGGAAGCGGAGATACACCTCGCAGGCCAGGTCGAAACGGCTGTCAAGCTTGATCGTAACGGCTTCCTCAAAGGATTTGTTTACCGAGTACTGGTATATGTATTTCAGCCAGTTCTCAGGATGCTCGCCGGACGTGATCCTCAGCATTAGCTTTTCTAGAATTTCGAGCGTGCGTCCGCAGGAATAATCCTGGTCTGCCACCATTGATTTCAGTGACGCGGTAAACTGCTCGCTGCTGATGTAGTTGTCCATCAGCTCTCTTTCTAGATTATTTTTCTGAAGCCATTTGACTGCTGTCATTTTCCTTGAAACCCTGCCATATATCTCGTTGAAACTTAAACCGCTCATAAAAAAACCTCCTGCTAAATGTTATAAACTGATTATACTACAAAAAGGATGCTGAATCTTTAGAATTCTGCGATTAATGCCGAAAAAACGAATACTGTTATAATTATGCATATGTATAATTATAAGAAAAATAGAAGGATATGGCAGAAGGCAATGCCGCTCTGGCTGAAAAAATAAGTATTGACTAAAAATAAATATACTGTTATTATCTATATATATTCACTGATATATACCTGATGGGTTCCCCCCGTTTGTATATATACATAAAAGGCATCAAACAAAAAACATCATCCTGTTTTCAGGATGATGTTTTTTGTTTGGCGGATATGGATTTTTTCAAGAATGCAGCGAGCCTGAAAGAGGAGGACACAACAAATATGCCGATTGCTATGAGTCCTGCTGTTATCAGGACCGTTATTCCGTAACTGGTGGCGGTTTCCGTGTTGCCTTTCAGCACCTCCAGCATGGCATCCAGCATCTTGAGGCCGGGTACCAGGGGGATGATTGAGCAGATGACGAAAACCGTTACGGGAGCCCTTCGTATGCGGGCCATTGCTTCCGAATAGATTCCTGCGGCAAGCGATCCAAGGAAGACCGCATATACGCTTAAGCTTGAGCTGTCCAATGCAAGGGAGTAGGCCAGCCAGGTCAAGCCGGCTCCCAGGGCGGAGAAGAACAGGTTCCTTCCTTTGATATTGAAAATGACCGAAAGTCCGAAGGTTGCCGTACAAATAAGCAGGAAATTTCTTAACAGCATCATATTATGGCACCTCCAAAGATCGAGCTCCAAAGTTTGAACACAACGCCGCTGCCGATGGCAACGCTTATAGCTATAAGAGACGCTTCCATAGCTCTCATCATGCCCGAAATGAGGTCTCCGGATATGGTATCCCTGACTGCGTTTGTAATCGCAAGGCCGGGGACGAGAAGGGTAAGGGAGCCTATGGTTGCCAGCTTCAGGTTGCTGGCCAGGTTCAGGTTGTAGCATATATGGCAGATAAGCGTGCCGGCAAAACCAACGAAGATGTTTACAAAGAATTCATTTGCCTTAGCCTGATCAAGGTAGTGCGATACGAATTTGATGAAGCAGCCCGCGAACGCCGCAACGAGGGCGTCCCGCAAGTTGCCTCCGAATACAACAGTGAAGCAGCCCGCTGCAAGAGACCCGAAAATAAGGGTGTAGCGCAGCTTGTAGGGCTTAATGGCTTCGATATCCTTAAGCTGGTTCTCGATATTCTCCAGCGAATAACCAAGGCGGGTTATGCTCCTGGAAAGGTCGTTTATCCGGGATATCTTTTCCAGGTCTATCCTCGTTGCTTTTACCTGTTTGATCACCGAAAAATTCTGCCCGTAGTCAGAGGTTGCGGAAATCATTATCAGGGAGGGGATTGTAAATATCTCAGCCCCCTTTACATTATATGCGTTGCAGATCCTTGCGATAGTCTCCTCGGCCCTGTAAGTTTCCCCGCCGTTTTCAAGGATGATTCGTCCTGCGTTTGATGCGATATTTATTATACGGTTTATGTCCATTGTAACCTCCAAAAAGCATACTAAATAGCATTATTATAGCACAATTGTCTAAAAAATACTTTAATCAAATAAACACTTTGAAAGAGGAATAATTTGTGCTATAATAAATGCGAATAATAATTTAAGATACAAATAAAATGTTCGTAAATATGTTGTCGAGGTGAAATTTATATGAATAATGTAAAAAGAATTTTTGTTGAAAAGCTTCCCGGATTCGATGTCGAGGCTCAGGATCTGCTTCAGGACCTGAAGGAAAGCCTGCACATACCAGGCCTTGATTCGCTGAGGATCCTCAACAGGTACGATATTTCCGGCCTGAGCGACGAGGAGCTGGAGGGAACCGTATTCACAATATTTTCAGAGAAGACTGTAGACAAGGTGTACTATGAAGAAGTCAAAACCGGAACGAACGAAAAGGCATTCGCAATCGAATATCTTCCCGGACAGTATGACCAGAGAGCGGACTTTGCTGCACAGTGCGCCCAGATAATCACGCTGGGTGAAAAGCCGAACATTTTATCATCAAAGCTATATATTGTTGGCAGCGGAATATCGGATTCCGACGTTAAGAAGATAAAGGAATACTGCATCAACCCTGTCGATTCCAGGGAGGCGTCGCTGGAAAAACCTGAAACGCTTGAAATGGAAGTCGAGGTTCCTGCAGACGTAGAGATACTGAACGGATTCAACGAACTGGACAAAGAGGGTCTCGCCAGGTTCCTGGAAGAAAACGGACTTGCAATGAGCCTTGAGGACCTGGCTTTCTGCCAGAGCAATTTTAAAAAAGAGGGCAGGGATCCTTCCGTAACAGAGATCAAGGTTATAGATACATACTGGTCGGATCACTGCAGGCACACCACATTCATGACAAGGATAGAGAATGTGGAGATAGAGGATTCCCATTACTCTGTTCCGCTCAAGGAAGCTTATGACAGCTACATCAGCAGCAGGGAATACGTATACGGGGACAAGAAAAAGGACATGTGCCTTATGGACATAGCGGTAATAGGCATGAAAGAACTCCGAAAAAAAGGAATGCTTGACGATCTTGATGTTTCGGAGGAGATAAACGCATGCAGCATCGTTGTTGATGCGGACATAAACGGAGAAAAAGAAGAGTGGCTAGTCATGTTCAAGAACGAGACGCACAACCACCCTACAGAAATCGAGCCTTTCGGCGGTGCGGCAACCTGCCTGGGAGGAGCGATCAGAGACCCTCTTTCAGGAAGATCCTACGTATATCAGGCCATGAGAGTGACCGGAAGCGGTGACCCGAGGACAAAGATTGAGGACACTCTGAAGGGGAAGCTTCCTCAGAAGAAGATCACGCAGGGCGCAGCGCACGGCTACAGCTCCTACGGAAACCAGATAGGACTTGCAACAGGCCAGGTTGCAGAAATATATGATGAAGGCTATGTTGCCAAGAGGATGGAGGTCGGTGCCGTAATAGGGGCCGCTCCGAAGAAAAACGTTGTAAGGATTGCGCCGGCGCCTACAGATGTAGTAATACTTGTGGGCGGAAGGACAGGAAGGGACGGCTGTGGCGGAGCGACCGGTTCATCCAAAGAGCACACAGAGGAGTCCATACTCACCTGCGGATCAGAGGTTCAGAAGGGAAATGCCCCTACAGAGAGAAAGATACAGAGGCTCTTCAGGAATCCAGCCGTAAGCACCATGATAAAGAGATGCAACGATTTCGGGGCAGGCGGCGTTTCCGTTGCTATAGGAGAACTGACAGACGGGCTTAATATAGACCTTGACAAGGTTAAGAAGAAATACGAAGGCCTTGACGGAACGGAACTGGCCATCTCGGAATCACAGGAGAGGATGGCTGTAGTCGTTGCGAAGGCTGATGCAGACAAGTTCATAGAGTATGCGGCCGAAGAGAACCTGGAGGCGACGATAGTTGCCGAGGTTACAGAGGAAGAGAGGCTGAAGATGACCTGGAGAGGGAAGACCATAGTCGACCTGAGCAGGGAATTCCTCAACACCAACGGCGTGAAGCAGAACACAAATGTCCGCGTTTCAGCACCTTCAACGGACGGCTTCTACTTCACAGAAAAGGGAAAGGCTGCCGATATAGAGAAGCAGTGGATCGACACGCTTAAGGGTCTCAACGTATGCAGCCAGAAGGGGCTCGTTGAAAGGTTCGATTCGACAGTAGGAACAGGATCCGTTCTCATGCCTTTTGGCGGAAAATACCAGGACACCCCAACCGAGGGCATGGTTGCCAAGCTTCCTGTGCTTAACGGCGACACCCCAACCGGAACAATCATGACATACGGATTCAACCCCGACATATCAAAATGGAGCCCGTTCCACGGCGCGCTTTATGCAGTTTTGGAGTCGGTAGCTAAAATAGTAGCCTGCGGAGGCGATTACAGCAAGGTAAGGCTGACCTTCCAGGAATATTTTGAAAGGCTGGGCAAGGACAGCGAGAAATGGGGTAAACCATTCGCAGCTCTGCTTGGCGGACTTTACGCACAGCAGAAATTCGGAATAGCAGCTATCGGAGGAAAGGACAGCATGTCGGGAACATTCAACGAACTCAATGTTCCGCCTACGCTGGTTTCCTTTGCGGTTGACTGTGTGGACGTAAACAACGTGATCTCCCCTGAGTTCAAGGCCGCAGGGAACCACGTGATGCTCATTAGCGCCGATAAAGACGAATACGGCGTTCCTGATTTCGAAGCGCTGAAGAAAGCATATTCAACCCTTACAGGGCTAATAAGCAGTGGGAAAGCGGTATCGGCGATGACCGTGAAGCGCGGCGGACTCTGCGAGGCTGTAAGCAAGATGGCATTCGGAAACAGGATAGGCTTCCGCTTCGCTGCTGACATTGAAAACAGCGAGCTCTTCTTCCCTGATTACGGAGCCATAGTCGTGGAGTTGAAAAGCGGCCTCGATCCTTTCGAGGAGCTTAAGGGGATAAGCTGCAAGGTTCTGGGAACCACGCAGAAGGAAGCAGCGATATTCGTAAACGGAGCAGAAATCAGTCTCGACAGCATGAAGTCCGCATGGGACGGCACGCTGGAGAGCATATTCCCTTCAAAGAAGGATATAAGCAAGACAGACATGGTAAACATCACCTTTGCAGGGGAGTTCAAAAGGCTTCCGGTGATTAAGATACCTAAGCCTAACGTGTTCATACCTGCATTCCCTGGAACTAACTGCGAGTACGACTCTGCAAGGGCGTTCGAGAGGGCAGGGGCCAGCGCGAAGACATTCATATTCAGGAACCTCACACCGAACGACATCAACTACTCGGTAGAGGAAATGATAAAAGGGATCAAGGCCTCACAGATAATCATGATCCCGGGAGGCTTCAGCGCAGGCGACGAACCTGACGGATCAGGAAAGTTCATCGCGGCGGTATTCAGAAACCCTGGATTAAGGGATGCGGTCATGGACCTCATCAAGAACCGCGACGGCCTGATACTCGGGGTATGCAACGGCTTCCAGGCTCTGGTAAAACTGGGACTTGTCCCGTACGGCGAGATAAGGGATATAGATGAAGAATGTCCTACACTCACATACAACAAAATCGGAAGACACATATCCCATGTGGCTAGCACAAAGGTTGTTTCCAAGCTTTCACCATGGCTTTCGAACGTTGATCTGGGCGATGTCCACTCGATCCCGGTTTCACACGGCGAGGGAAGGTTTGTCATCAGCGAGGAGCTCATGAAGGAGCTGGTGAAGAACGGACAGGTGGCTACACAGTACGTTGACCTTGACGGAAATGCAACCTACAACTCGCTTTACAACCTGAACGGCTCGGACTACTCCGTAGAGGGGATAACCAGCCCTGACGGAAGGATCTTCGGAAAGATGGCCCACTCTGAAAGGCAGGGGAAAAACATCCTCAAGAACATCCACGGCAACAAGGACCAGAAGATATTCGAGGCTGGCGTGCAGTATTTTAAATAAAAATTACAAGAGCATAACCCACGCAGCGACAGCTGCGGGGTTATGCTTTTTTCTGTATTCTATTCATTTGAAAGATGGTATAATAGTAAAAATACCTCGTGGGAGGCATATTATCATGAAAAAGGCAGCCAGAATTCTCGTACTATTTGCATTTATTTCAGCCCTCATAATAACAGGGTGCACAACTGCTGCAAACAGCAATGCCGCCCTTGACACAAGGATTTACCAGGGGATATCCATCAGGAACATAAACGTCGGAGGCATGACAAAGGAAGAGGCAAAAAATGCCGTGCAGGAGGTCCTGGACAAGGAGATAGACCTGATGGAGCTCAGGTTCTCATACAGCGACTGGAGCCTTTCCCTCAGCGGCTGGGAGCTGAAAGCCAGGTACAACGTGGACGAGGCCGTCCAGGCCGCATACGACTATGGAAAGACGGGGAATTTCATAAAAAGGAAGCTCAACATGAGAACCCTGCAGAAGGGGGGATACGACATCCCGCTGACCTTCTCGGCGGACACGGGCGTTGCCGTAAACTACATCAGCACCATAGCCGGGCAGCTGAACAGGACGACAGCCGATTCAAAATTCTGGTACGAGGGCAACGGCGTGTTTGCGGTTTCTCCCGAGGTGAACGGGGTGAAGGTGGATGAAGAGCGGCTGAAAGCCCTTATTGAAGCTTCCGTCAGGCCTGAGGGCGGCTTCAATGCGATAGAGGTTCCTGCGGCCGTTGAGATGGCAAAAGTAACTGCTGACAAATGGTCGGGAATAAAGGAAAAGCTTTCGGGATTTACCACATCCTTCAACTCAGGGGATGTGGCCAGGAGCGGCAACATCAAGCTGGCGGCTGATACGATTAACGGAAGGATCCTTTGGCCTGGAGAGGTCTTT
>JAGFXP010000051.1 GCA_017861315.1 Bacillota bacterium
TCCTTTGAGCTTGCATCGCTTTTTTCTGCTTTGAATTTCTGCAGTGTGCGGTTGTAGTTTGACATGACCGACATTGCCGCTTCACGATTGCCGTCATCCATCCCCTCCCTGACAGAGCGTATGGCCGCCTCCTGCGTCCGGATCAGGGCATTCTTCTCCATCTCCTTTCGGCTGACTTCCTCATTCTCGTCCTTGGAGCTTGTTATTATAGGAAGGATTATGCTGGCCGCCGCAAGCGTTACAAGTATTACCCCTGCCGCTATGAATATGATAAGAGATCTTTCAGGAAACATGCTCCCGTCGTCAAGCACGAAAGGCAATGAGAATGCTCCCGCGAGGGTTACCGATCCCCTCACGCCGGATATTGTGGCTATGGCCGCAGACCTGACATCCGGCTTATCCGCCTCCTGTTTCTTGAGCTTCCAGCTTATCCAGCATGAAACCAGCATCCAGAGGAATCGCAGTATGAACAGCGATGCTGTTATGAGCAGCGTGTATCCTATCACTTTCAGATTGTTGAAATTCGGGTCCTTGAATATTTCGTTCAGTATGTCCGGGATCTGAATTCCCAGAAGAATGAAAACAAGGCCGTTCAGCACATAAAGCAGTACTTTCCATGTGCTTTTCGACACAACCTGCAGATCAATGTTCGGCGATTCATCATGGTCGTGCTCCACAGCATGGATAATGCCCGCAGCAACCACAGCCAATATCCCTGAGAGGTGGAAATGCTCCGCTGCCATGAATATCACGAAAGGGGTGAGTATCTGTATCAGCATGTGGAAGGTCACGTCCTCCATGCCCAACCGCCTTATGAGCATCCTCAGCCTTATTATGAGGAATGCGAGCAGCGCTCCGGCAGCGAAGCCGCCTGCAGCTATCCTGATGAATGTCAGACTTGCGTCCGCCACGGAAAATGCACCTGTAACTGTGGCAGCCACAGCGAAGTTGAAGGCCACCAGTCCCGACGCGTCGTTCATGAGCCCTTCTCCTTCGAGGAGGTTCATCACCCTTTCGGGCATATTTATCCTGCTCGACATGGCACCTACCGCCACGATGTCGGTCGGTGACAGTATCGCCGCCAGCGCAAAAGCCGCCGAGAGCGGGATGGACGGTATCAGCCAGTGGGTTATGTAGCCGATGACCATCACCGTCAAAAACACAAGCCCGAGTGCCAGCAGCAGTATCTGGCTGCGCAGATTCCACAGCGCTTTCCTTGACACCCTTTTCCCGTCGTTGAAGAGCAGCGGCGCGATGAACAACACGAAAAACAGCTCAGGCTCAAACCTTAAGTCAAACCCTCCAGGGATCATCGCCAGGATTATGCCGAGTGCAATCTGCACAAGAGGAACCGGAACAAACGGGACTATATGGTTGATTATGTTGGACAGGCCTATCGCCGCCAGCATAACAAGTATTACAATAAATATTTCCATTAGCATTCTCCTTTCTTCAACAACTGTTTCTTAACAATTTTAGTATAGTATAATTATATTATACTATACGCGGGGAGGAAGCAAAGCCCGCCGGGCGTTCTCACCCGGCGGGCTTGTTTATCTGGCAGCGAATCTAATATCCGATATGGCAGGCAACCATTTGTTTACTCTATTCCCAAAAATTTCCTGATGACATCCCTCATCTCGTCCTTGCCGCAGGTTGTTTTGTGGCGGATCTCTTTTTTGTCCAGATCCTGAATGCCTTTAGGTATCCTCAGGTTCATTTTCTTGGACAGCTCCTGCACCATCTCGAATTCATCGGCATCGCTGTCTGCAAAATGCAGAGCCTCGTTGATACTCTTGGGAAACTTGAACGGGCTTGCTGTTGACGCTATGACTGCCGCCCTGATATCTCCCGTCTCTTCCTTGTACTTTTTGTTGACTACATAGGCTACAGCTGTGTGTGTGTCCATGACATAGCCAAAGCCTTCATAGACTTCCTTTATTGCATCGATGGTTTCAGCCTCATCCGCGAATCCGCCGTACACAAGCTTCAGCCTTTCCTTCATTTCATCGTTTATCTCGTAGACGCCTTCCTTCTTGAGCTTCTCCATAAGCCCGCTCACGACTTCCTCGCTTCTTCCGCTGAGCTCGTAAAGGAATCTCTCCAGATTGCTTGAGATCAGTATGTCCATGGATGGCGAGTTCGTCACATAGAATTCCCTTCTTCTGTCGTAAACGCCGGTATTCATGAAGTCTGCGAGAACTTTGTTCTTGTTCGAGGCGCAGATCAGCCTTCCTATCGGAATCCCCATGCATTTCGCGTAATATGCTGCCAGGATGTTCCCGAAATTGCCGGTAGGCACCACAACGTTTATGTTTTCCCCGCTCGCTATCCTTCCCGCCTTCAGGAGCTGAGCATAGGTGTATACGTAGTATACAATCTGGGGCACCAGCCTTCCGATGTTTATGGAGTTTGCGGATGAGAACATGAATCCGTTCTCTAGCAGCAGCCTGTTGAATTCCTCGTCAGCGAATATCTCCTTGACCCCGCTCTGCGCGTCGTCAAAGTTCCCGTCTATGCCGACCACGAAGGTGTTCCTGCCTTCCTGCACCGCCATCTGGACCCTCTGTATCTCACTCACGCCGTCTTTCGGATAGAATACTATGATCCTTGTTCCCTCAACGCTGTCGAAGCCCTCCAGCGCAGCTTTGCCTGTATCCCCCGAGGTTGCTGTGAGGATTACAATCTCCTTAGAGATCCCTGCTTTCTTTGCCGCGGTCTTCATGAGATAAGGAAGTATGCTGAGAGCCATGTCCTTGAAGGCCAGCGTCTTGCCGTGGTAAAGCTCCAGGAAATGGACTCCAGCCTTATAGTTAAGCGGCGCGATAAGCGGATCCTCAAACTTCTCGTCGTAAGCGCCTTCCACGCATTGCCTCAGCTCCTCATCGCTGAAGTCATCAAAATACTTCTTCATGATGTAGAAAGCCAGCTCCCTGTAGTTCATCTCCCCAAGCGATTCCAGCGTACTGTCTATCTTAGGGATCTCCTGAGGCACATACAATCCCCCGTCCTCGGCAATGCCCTTGACTATAGCCTGTGATGCGGTTACAGTGTCTCCTCTTCCTCTCGTGCTCTTATATAACAATTTGAAAACCCCTTTTCACTAATTATTTGTTTTATATATACTCCTGACATTTATCCGAAAAAAATAAAAAAGAGAGGTTAACCCTCTCTGATTCTTAATTAAAATCCAAAATACCGCTGCCCTTTCATTGACACCTATCGTTTGATAGGTGGGTGCTCTCAAAGATTTTTCTATCGCCTTAACGCCCAGAGGGTCTCACAGAAGGTACATTTCCATTTCTTTATGTTGAAGCTCCCTTGCTTTAAATGTAGGTTCAAGACAAGAGCTCTACGTGTATTTCAGAAAGTATTCAATTATGGTGCGAGAGATGGGACTTGAACCCACATGGTCTCCCACACGCCCCTCAAACGTGCGCGTCTGCCATTCCGCCACTCTCGCATCGCACTGCGTAATCCGCATTACTTTTACTATTATACTCTCTTTTATGGAAATGTCAACCGTGTTTATTCAATTTTTTTAATTTCCGGGCTCCGTCTGGTGGAGCCCGGGTTTGAAGCCTTGCTACTGCTCGATCCTTATAACATTTTCGACTTTGTTTATTGCATCCATTTCACAGATCTCTTTCAGAGCTTTCTTAACATTGCCTTCCAGGTTTTTGTGCGTTACAAGAACCACTGTTGCAAAATCGCCCTTGACCGGTTTCTGTATGAAGGAGTATATGCTTACATTGTTTTCTCCAAGCTTTGTTGCAATCCTTCCCAAAACCCCAGGTTTGTCCACCAAAGTCATCCTGATGTAGTATTCTGCTTCCACAGCCTCCATCCGTGAAACTTTCTTGTCCGTGTAATGGCTCAGTGAAATGTTTGAGCCCTCCCTCTCGCTTCTGAGGACTGAGATTATGTCTCCGACCACGGCGCTTCCTGTAGGCAGCTCGCCTGCGCCTCTTCCGTACAGCATGAGCTCGCCTACCGCATTTCCCTTTATGAACACAGCGTTGAAGGCGTCGTTGACGTTTGCAAGCGGATGTATTGAAGGTATCATCGTTGGGTGTACCCTCAGCTCAAGCTTTCCGTCAACATCCTTGGCTATAGCCAGAAGTTTAACCACGTAGCCCATTTCCTTTGCGTATTCTATATCCATCGCTTTGATATTTGTTATGCCTTCCTTGTATACATTGTTTATGTCAACTTCAGTCTCGAATGCCAGCGCGGCAAGGATCGCCAGCTTGTAGGCAGCATCGAAGCCTTCCACATCGGAGGTAGGATCAGCTTCAGCGTATCCCTTCTCCTGGGCTTCCTGGAGCGCAGCGTCGAAATCCATGCCATCCTGCGTCATCTTTGTGAGGATGTAGTTTGTCGTTCCGTTTATGATTCCCTTGATCTCCTCGATTTTGTTTGCAGCAAGGTTTTCGTTTATGCCGTTGATAACAGGTATTCCACCTGCCACGCTGGCTTCGAAGTTTATGCTTACGCCGTTCTCCTCGACCTCCCTGAATATCTCCTTGCCGTGGGTTGCTATCAGCATCTTGTTTGCTGTGACCACATTCTTTTTCTTTCTCACAGACCTGAGGATGTATTCCATCGTCGGATCGATTCCGCCCATCACCTCTACAACAATCTCTATGCTGTCGTCGCTGATTATATCATCAAAATCATTTGTCAGGAGCTCCTTCGGCACCTTCACTCCTCTGTCCTTGTTGACGTCCCTTACGAGTATCTTTGCTATCTCTATGTCATAGCCTGACCTCTGGGCTATCTCCCCGCCGTTTTTCTGGAGAATGTTCCATACCCCCTTGCCCACATTTCCCAAGCCTAATAATGCAATTCTAACCTTTTTCATATTATTGACCTCCATCCGTTTTATTGTTTATTTATTTTAATCCTCTATTGCCCTTACTCCTTCAAAATCCGGCTCGAGCACTACGGCCCTCCAGTCGCCGCCGAGTGTCGAGAGGAAGTCCTGCATGGCCTTCCGGAATCCTTCCGCATCAGCCTCGTCAACGACCGCCATAAGAGTGGATCCTGATCCGCTTACGAATTCTCCCAGCGCACCGAACTCCTGTGCTTTTTCGAATATCAGGTCTGCATTTTCTATCAGCGTCTTCCTGTAAGGCTCGTGAACCCTGTCGCCGAAGCACACCCTGAGCTTGTCCAGCTCTTCGTTGTTCATCACGTTAATGAGCATAGCCACCCTCGATATGTTGAAGACCACATCCTCCTTGCTGTAGCTGGAAGGCACGACCTTTCTTGCCATGGCTGTGCTGACCTGGAAGGAAGGTATCATAGTCACGAACCTCAGCCTCTGGGGCACATTGACCCTGGAATAGACGACCTTTCCGTCTGAAGTCAGGGATGCAACCATACCCCCGAGCGCTGCCGGCACTACGTTGTCCGGATGGCCTTCTATCTCGGTTGCCAGATCTATTATGTCATCCTTGCTCATCACATTGCCCATCAGCTCGTTTGCGGCGTATATTCCTCCCACAATGCATGCGGAGCTGCTTCCGAGGCCCCTGCTCATTGGTATGTCGCATCTTGTAACGCCAATCCTGAAGCCGTCATATTTGTAATTGTATTTGTCGAGGGCTTTCACAAGGCTTGTGTATATCATGTTTTCCCTGTAGTCGTCGCCGCTCAGGACACCGTTGTTGTATACCAGTGTTTCGCCTTTTCTTTCCTCTATCGCTATATCGTTGTATATATTGAGTGCCATCCCCAAAACGTCATATCCGGGTCCCATGTTTGCAGTTGTCGCAGGTATTCTAACTTTCACCATTTTGTATTACTCCTTTACTCTTTTAATCCTCTAATACCATTATCTTTTTAAAGCCCTTGAGCTCAATACTGCCCTTCAGGTCATCCATGCATCTGTCTATCTGCGACTCGTCCTTCGCCTTTACAAAAGCCGCCACTTCGTCGCCCTCTGCTCCGAATTCCCCTGCCAGTATGCTGCAGTTTGAGAACGCATCGCCGAGTTTTTTCATCACTTCTATCCTGCTGCCTGACCTCACCCTCAGAAGCCATCTGCTCTCCTTCTCCCAGAGGTTCTGCATGTCTGCCGGCTCGTAGTCGAACATCATCGGATTTTCTTTTCTGTTCTGGATGATGTCTGCTATGTCTCCGAACATGGCGCTCGCTGTAGGCATCATTCCAGCTCCTTTTCCAGAGAACATAACGTCTCCCACCGCATCCCCCTCAACGAGAACCGCGTTGTACTCATTATGAATCCCGCCGAGCTGTGAATCCGCCCTAACCATGACCGGCGCTACAGATGCATATATGCTTTCGTCTGCCATCTTGCTTATCGCAAGAAGCTTTATGCTGCAGCCCCTGCCCTTTGCGTACCTGAAGTCGTCGCTATCTATGTCATTTATGCCTATCGCATTAATTTCTTTCCAATCCACTTTTTTCTGGAACGCCATTGTTGACAATATTGAAAGCTTCCTTGCCGCATCCAGACCAAGCACATCGCTTGACGGATCAGCTTCAGCAAACCCCAACTCCTGGGCAGCCTTCAAAGCGTCCTCATACTGCATCCCCTCATCATTCATCTTTGACAGGATGAAATTAGTTGTCCCGTTCAAAATCGCCTTCACGCTTCTTATGTTGTTGCCCACCAGGCAGTCGCTTATGGATTTGAGAATCGGGATCCCGCCTCCGACGCTTGCCTCGAATCTGAGCTCAACGCCGTTTGAATTGGCGATGTCCAGGAGCTTCGCTCCGTGCTCAGCTATGAGGTCCTTGTTGGCTGTAACAACGTGCTTCTTCGATTCCAGAGCCCTTTTCACATAATCGTAGGACGGGTACACTCCACCCATTGCTTCCACCACTATGTCCACATCCGCCTTCATTACCTCGTCGAAATTGTCTGTGATCTTAGCCCTGTATTTGCTGCCGCTGTATTTTTCAATATCCCTTACCAATATCTTTGAGAGCTTCAGCCCCACATTCATTCCCTTTACAAACTTATCCTTGTTGCTGCACACAAGTTCAACTACGCCGCTTCCAACAGTTCCATAACCTAACATTGCTATATTTGCCATTTCTATTCCTCCTAAATTCTTTTTCCCTTATCCTTGAAATAATTCCGGTGCCGTCTCCGTCCATCATATTCACTCCCTCTTATATTTTTATATAAAAAAAACACTCGTCCCGTACATGGGACGAATGTCATCGTGGTTCCACCCAAATTACAATGCAGCTGCTGCACTGTCACTCAAAATCTTTAACGCCGATTGCGCGGATATACCTACTCTCATTTCGGTATTCAGCTCCGAGGTGGTTTTCAAGGATGCTTGCACGAGAAACCTTGCAGCCGGTGAGTTTCTCTCTCTTAGAACAGTCCATCATTTACTCTTCCTCTTCAATGCCATTTTGTGTATAAAAAAAACCCGCCCCAAATCCTGGGGCGAGTATGATCGCGATTCCACCCAAGTTAACGAATCCGTTGCATGCCAGCATGCAATAAAATCATTATCTCAAAATCATTTAACGCCGATTATGCGGATATACCTACTGCTATTTCAGTATTCAGCTCCGAGGTGGTTTTCAAGGATGCTTGCACGAGAAACCTTACAGCCGGTGAGTTCCCCTCTCTTAGTACAGTCCATCATTTACTCTTCCTCTTCAATGCCTTGATGAAGTTTGTTTTTTGTAATGATAGTATCATATCAAAAAGCTTTTCCCCTGTCAATGATATTTTTTATATAATTTAGACAATTCCTAAAAATACAGGAATTCGTATATCTTGTAGAAAATCTTCACTTTCTTGATATAGTTCTCTGTTTCCTCGAACGGGATATCTGTCAGAGTCTTTCCGTCTGAAGAATGCGCCGGATCATCCAGCCACTGCTGGACATTGCCTCTTCCTGCATTGTAGGCTGCAAGGACTAGGTCGGTGCTGCCGAATTCCTTGTCAAGGTTGTCCAGGTACCAGCAGCCTATCATGATGTTTGTTTCAGGATCCATAAGCATGTCCGTGGTGAAGTCGTCGATCCCCATCTTTCCTGCGGCCCAGTGCGCCGTTTCCTTGGTTATCTGCATGAGGCCGTATGCGTTCTTTGAAGATACCGCATCAGCTTCGAAATTGCTTTCGGTCTTGATCACAGCCGATACCATCACAGGGTCAAGATCATACTTCTGCGAGTACTCCATGATGTAATCCGAATAGTTGAAGGGCGCCACCGCCTGTTTTATATTGTTGATATTTAAAACGGCGAACACGATAAGCCCGAGTATCACCATATTCCTTATAAACTTCAAATCAAATAGCTCCTTTAAATATACCTAATTTGGCCAGGATTTCCCGTACTTCCCTCTTGGTCTCTTCAACCCCTGCAGAGTTGTCTACGACAAAATCCACCATTTCTTTCTTTTTGTCTATGTCCAGCTGGGAGCTTATCCTCCCTAATACCTGGCCGTGATCCATGCTGTCCCTTTTCGCAACCCTCTCAATCTGTGTTTCCCTGTCCACCCATACCAGGATGTTCTTGTCCATAAGCTTGTGCATCCCGGCCTCGATCAGTGTCGGGGCATCGAGGAAGCAGATGCTTGCCCCGCTGTTCTCAAGCTCCTCCATCCTTCTGAATATCTCTTTTTTGATCAAGGGAAGTATGACAGACTCATACTCGGCCAGCCTCTCCCTGTTGCGGAAAAGGAAGTCCCCGAGCTTTCTCCTGTTCAGAATTCCTTTTTCGTCAAAATACTCCTGACCGAACCTTCTCCTTATGAATCCGAGTATCTCAGGGTAGATGTCCAGGACCTCCCTTGCGACCTGATCCGCATCCACCACATTGTAGCCCATTTCCTTCAGATACGAGGATACAGTGCTTTTGCCGCTGCCTATACCCCCGGTAAGCCCTATCCTGTACATAAACTCACCTACTTCGCCTCGTACCAGCTCTTGCCGACGTTTATGTCGACCTCGAGCGGAACCTTGAACTCGACCACATGCTCCATCCTGCTTCTTACAATGTCTTCGACCTCTTCAAGCTCGTCCTTGTATACATTCAGGATCAGTTCGTCGTGCACCTGCAGTATAAGCCTGCTCCTGAGCTTTCTCTTTTCGATCTCGCTGTACACATCCACCATGGCAAGCTTTATAATATCCGCCGCGCTGCCCTGTATAGGAGTGTTCATAGCCAGCCTTTCCCCGAAGGCCTGCACAACCTTGTTGGAGGATTTTATCTCAGGGAGCGACCTCCTCCTGTTTAGGATGGTGGTCACAAAGTGGTTTGCCTTTGCGAATTCCACTATGTCATCCAGGTATTTTTTTACTCCGGGATACCTCTCGAAATATGTGTTGATGTAGGTCTTGGCTTCCTTCCTGCTTATCTTCAGGTCCCTGCTGAGGCTGTAATCGCCTATTCCGTACACAATACCGAAGTTTACAGCCTTAGCGTTGCTTCTCATCCTTGGTGTGACCTCATCCACAGGCACTTTGAAAACCTCGGAGGCAGTCTTTGTGTGTATGTCGAGATTGTTGCTGAAGGCGTCGATCATCTTCTCATCGTCTGATATATGGGCCAGCACCCTGAGCTCTATCTGCGAATAGTCGGCAGAGAGTATGACGCAGTCATCGTTCTCAGGTATGAATACCTTCCTGATTTCCCTTCCCAACTCGTATTTTATAGGGATGTTCTGCAGGTTTGGCTCCGTGCTTGAAAGCCTTCCGGTGGTAGTCACCGTCTGGTTAAAGCTTGAATGTATCCTGCCGTCCACATCTATAACCGTCTTGAGCCCCTCCACGTAAGTTGAGAAAAGCTTAGAGAGCTGCCTGAAATAAGTGATCTTGTCTATGATAGGGTGCTTGTCGCAGAGCTCCTCCAGAACCTCTGCATTTGTCGAATAGCCCGTCTTCGTCCTTTTTATTACGGGCAGGTCAAGCTTCTCGAAAAGTATCTTTCCGAGCTGTTTAGGGGAATTGACGTTGAATTCCTCCCCTGACATCTCGAAGATCTCCTTCTGCACATTGTCCAGCTCTCCCTTGAACTTCTCGCCAAGCTCATTGAGCTTCGAGCCGTCAACCCTGAAGCCTTCTGTTTCCATGGATGCTAGGACGTCTGTGAGCGGCTGCTCCACCTTGTATAGGAGCTCATCCATCCCAAGCTCGCTTATCCTGCCGCTCATATTTTCATGGAGCTGTCCGAAAAGCGATACCTGCCTTGTCCTGAGCTCATCGCCGCTTTCCTGGAGGTCAAGCCCAAGGTATTCGTGAATGATGGAGTCCAGCTCATAGTCGCCTACGGAGGATTCGATCAGATAAGCCGCGATTTTTATGTCGAAAATGACGCCGCAAAAGTCTACTCCCGCCTTGTGCATTATCGCATGAGGCGCCTTGACGTCATAGCTAATCTTTCTGATGTCCTTGTCCTTCATGATGCCGTTGATGAGCTCGATAGCCCTCGGCCTGTCCTCGTCGAACAGGTGTCCCGGCCTCAGGGAGTAGTTTTTGTCTTTGAAATTGATGAATATCTTTCCCACTGAACTCTTTGAAAACACGTGGTAGTCTATCTCGTCGAAAAGCAGATATACGTACTCTTCCCTGCTGCTGAGGATTTCCCCGGCAAGGCTTTCCAGTTCCGCGACGCTGCCGATCACTTCATACTCCAGCTCTTCCAGCACTACGGGTTTCGCTTCCGGATTCCTGCGCTCCGGTATCTTGTCCAGAAGGGACTTGAACTGAAGCTTCATGAAAAGGCCCCTTACTCCGTCGTAATCGTAAGCCTCTTTGGACTTGATCGACTCCATATCTATGTCTATAGGGACCTCCTTCATTATTGTCGCAAGCTTTTTGCTGAATACGGCCTGCTCGCTGTATTCATGGAGGTTCTCCTTCAGTTTTTTTCCGCTGATGCTGTCTATGTTGCGGAGGACGTCTTCAACGCTCCCGTATTCCTTTATCAGCTTGAATGCTGTCTTTTCACCGACGCCGGGAACTCCGGGTATGTTGTCGGAGGTATCTCCCATGAGGCCCTTCACATCGATGAACTGATCCGGAGTGACTCCGAATTCCTCGATCATCCTGTTCCTGTCGTAAACTTCCTTCTCGGTTATGCCTTTTTTTGTTATGATGACTTTAGTCCTGTCCGTTGCAAGCTGAAGGGCATCCTTGTCTCCCGTTACTATGTAGACGTCGATGTCCTTTTCCTCGGCAGTCACCGCAAGGGTTCCTATGAGGTCATCGGCCTCAAAGCCTTCAATTTCGTAGATATCTATGGCGAGCAGCTTAAGCAGCTCCTTGAGCACCGGAAACTGTTCTTCAAGTTCAGGAGGCATCTTTTTTCTGCCCGCCTTGTAATCCTTGAATTTGTCATGCCTGAATGTCGGAGCTTTTTTATCGAATGTTGATACTATATAGTCAGGCTTTATTTCCTCCCTCATCTTGAAAAGCATGGTTACAAAGCCGTATACTGCGTTGGTGTTCAATCCTTCAGAATTGGTAAGCGGAGGCAGAGCGTAGAAAGCCCTGTTCATCAAGCTGTTTCCGTCAAGCACTAATAATTTTTCTTTCTCCAAGAAATACACCTCCAAAAATCGCGTTCCCGTCCATTATACCATAAACAGAGTTCTTTGGTTCAGCAGAAGTAAAACTTAGGCTGAACCTTTGCAGGGTTTTACTCCTTAGGCCCGCCAACAAACCTCCTTGCACGCACCCTCAGGGTTGATTTCACCCTGCTTATATCCCTCTTGTTGTGTTTGGACATCCAGAGGTACAGAAAACCTGCCGGGATGAAAAAAAGCTGGAAGATTGAGAGCGTCCATTCGTAGTTCAGCGGGCTCGACACATGTGCCGATACCGCTGCGAGCACGAAGCTGAAGGCGGCGTTTCCTATGGTCCTCCCCATGCCGTTTGCCAGGTTTCCAAGGCTGTATGCGGCCGCCCTGTCCTCCGGGAGGTTTACGTCAGTTATCAGGGCTATCCAGTTCGCACCGTTTGACGAAAGCGCCTGGCAGGCTATGATGGACAGCAGGAATATCCCCCCGACCCACGGATTAAAAATTATCTGATGCAGCATCCCGAGCATAATCGAAATTGAATTCGCGTCGTCCGGGAGCTGAAGGTTTTTCATAGGCAAAAAATACATAGCTATGTATGCAGGCATCGCCAGGAACATGAAGATCGATGCAAACCTGGCCCTGGCCCTAAGCGATTCCTTCTGCAGCTTGTCACCGTAATACCCTATCAGGGTAGCCGTGAGTCCGCCTATCTGGAACAGAGCATAAAAGTATCCGGACGCTACAGTCGCGGTGCCCGGGCTGTACCCCTGCTCCATTATCTTCGAGAGATAGAGCGTCGGGAGCCATATCAGCGTTCCCGTTGCTATGTTGTAGAAAAACGCCTCGAGAAAAAGGTAAATGTTGCTCTGTTTTTTGAACAGCTTTCTGATGCTGTCCATCTCCATCGTGTATTCGTATTCCAGGCCGACTTCAAAAACCTGGTGAAGCTCAGGATCTGAAGCCCCCTTGCCCGGCTCTTTGACGAAAATATACAGCAGTATCAGGGCCAGACCGACTATGCTGACGATTTGAAACGGAACCCTCCAGTCGTTCGACGACGAAGAAACTATTGACGCCAGCAGAGCCCCGGCAATAGACCCGAAGCCCTGCGAGATGCCCCAAAGGCTCAGGATTGTCCCCCTCATCCTTTGAGGTACATAGTCGGACAGCATGCTGTACCCTATGGACGATATGCACCCAAGGCCGAGCCCGGTGATCGTCTGATATATTACCAGCTGTGTATAGCTGGCTGCTCTTGAGGTCAGGAATACAGATACAGACCAGAGTATAGTCCCTATCATTATCAGCATTTTTCTGTTGTATTTCCCGGCAAGGTAGCCCCAGACTACTGCCGATACGGATGTCACAAAAATATTCAAAGCAAGGACGAAACCGAGGCTTGAGATATGCACTCCCAGATCCGCCGAAATCGAATGAAACAGCGGGGGGAACAATCCGAGTATCATAAAATCAAAACAGGCCAGTGCCAGGAATACTGCTATGGCATAAACAGTTCTGAAGTCAAGTTTTTTCATGATAAAAACGCCCCTTAAGTCAATTTGCTTTGCTGCTCTTTTCTTCAAAAGCCAGCTCCTTCACAATCCGGTCCTCCCCTATTGCTGTATTTTCAAAAACCTCGGCTGCATTGCTCAGGAACTTCTCAGGCTCGCCCATGGACGGGCTGAAATGGGTAAGCAGAAGCTCCTTTACCCTTCCGTCCCTGGCAAGCTGCGCCGCTTCACGGAAGATCATGTGCTTGCTGGCTACCGCCTTGTCAAGGCTGGCGTCATCTCCGTACAAACCCTCGCATATGAAAAGGTCGCTGCCTTCTATGAATCCCGGGATTTCACCAGCAGGCCTCGTGTCGGTAATGAAGCTGATCTTTATGCCTTTCCTCTCGTCCCCCTGAACCATGGACTGGCTGTATGCATTTCCCATGTAATATATTGGCGACTCGCCGCTCTGCAGCCTGTTCCACAGCTCCTTCGGCACAGAGTGCTCGCTTGCTTTAACCGGGTCGAATTCGGGCTTCCTGTGAACATAGAAGCTGTAGCCTATGCAGGGCCAGGTGTGATCCAGCTTCAGTGTCGAAATAGTTATGTCGGGATTCTC
>JAGFXP010000085.1 GCA_017861315.1 Bacillota bacterium
ATGTCAAACGATTGTTAACCGTCCCGCCTATTCGCCTCTTTTCTCACCTTTTTTCAAGCCTCTGGTACACATACCCCAAAATCCCGGCAAGCACGCTCAATCCGGCCGTTACCAGCAGGCGGTTGTCCTGGGACCTCTTCTTGTTCCAGAACTTCTCGGCCTCATTCTCCATGACCCTGAGCCGCTTGTAGTAATCCGGGTACTCGTTCAGGTGGGCAAGTGCTATCTTGGCGGTGGCCATCATGTCATCGTCAGTGACATTAGTGCCGGCATCCCTTTTTCCGTGCTCCAGCTCCACATCCATCCCGTACCTGAACTGATTCACCGTGAACTTTTTCCAGTCAACACCTAGGGCTTCACCGGCCTTCCTCGCCTGGTCAAAAGTAAATGTTTTCTTCTCTGGCATTTCCATCACTCCTCGCATAATAACAAACTATTGTTAACCGTCCCCAACTTTTTACCAATTTTTTATTGCAAACATTTGTTAACCGTCCCCGTTTTTTCGCTCTTCAGTAGCAGCATATGTTCTCGATCTTCACCTCGTAGCTTCCCTGAGGGGATTCAACCAGCACGACGTCGCCCTTCCTGTGGTTGAAAAGCGCCCGGCCCAGGGGAGACTCAAGGCTTATCCTGAACTCCATCGGATCAGCCTCGATGGTGGTGACAATGGTGAACTCCTCGAACTCGCAATCTTCGATAAAGGTCAGCGCCACCTTTTTACCGATTCCGACAACATCCAGCTCCTCGGGCGGCTCCTCGATAACAATTGCCGTGCGCACCATCTTCTCCAGATAGCGTATGCGACCTTCGTTCTGCGCGCGGTCCTTCTTTGCGGCCTTGTACTCGTAGTTTTCGCTCAGGTCGCCGTGGGCCCTTGCTTCCTTGAGGTCCTCGTTGATCCTCTTCCGGACAACTACCTTTCTTTGTTCGATCTCTTCCTGTAATTTCTGTATTGCATCTTGAGTGAGGTAATTATTCAAGAAAAATCCTCCTTTCATAATTAACTAAGCGCAAACATCCTATTAATTTGATTTTATCACTTTGCAATCCATTACACCAATATTTTTATGAAGGAAATAAGGCGTTTCTGTAGAATATTAATACTATAGAACTTAATATCTTGCGATCATTATAAAAAATAATTGCGAGCGGGGTGGTGCTTTGAGAAACACACCCAAATTAAATAGCCGACATCAAGGCAAGGCGGATTCAGGAGGGGCTTCAAAGTATATCGAAAAAATACAAAGGAGGTCAAAACAGTGAATACAAAGCAAAGAAAAGAAATGATGGCCATGATTCTGGCGGGAGGCCAGGGCAGCAGGCTTAGAGATTTGACGAAGGATGTGTGCAAGCCGGCTATACCATTCGCAGGCAAATACAGGATCATAGATTTCGCACTGAGCAACTGCACCCATTCCGGAATAGACACCGTAGGCGTTCTTACCCAGTACAAGCCGATGAGCCTGCATACACACATAGGTGTAGGCGTGCCCTGGGACCTGGACAGGATGTTCGGCGGCGTCTACATGCTCTCACCGTACATGACCGAAAAGGGCGGGAACTGGTACGAAGGCACGGCCAACGCAATATACGAGAATATCGAATTCATCGATTACTACAATCCGGAATACCTTCTCATACTGTCCGGGGACCATATATACAAGATGGATTACTCGAAGATGCTGGAGTTCCACAAGAAGAACGAGGCGGACGCAACCATAGCCGTCATAGAGGTGCCCGAAGCCGACGTAAGCAGGTTCGGAATCATGAGCACAAACGAGGACGGCTCCATCTATGAATTCACAGAGAAACCGAAGCACTCCGAGAGCAGGCTGGCCTCCATGGGCGTATACATCTTCACCTGGAGCAAGCTCAGGCAGATGCTCATAGACGACAGCAAAGACAAGGAATCCGACCATGACTTCGGAAAAAACATAATACCGGAAATGCTCAGGCAGGATGACAGGCTTTTCGCATTTCCTTTCAGCGGCTACTGGAAGGATGTCGGTACCATAGAAAGCTACTGGGAAGCGAACCTGGACCTGATCAAGGACTATCCGACACTGAACCTTTACGAGGACGAATGGAGAATATTCTCCAAGAGCACGGTGAATCCTCCACAGTATATAGGCAGCGATGCACGCGTAAGGAATTCCATAATATCAGACGGCTGCGTCATCCTCGGGGATGTCTACAATTCGGTCCTCAACCCCAACGTAACCGTAGGGAAGAATTCCAAGGTAATGAATTCCGTTATCCTGGCGAATACGGTCATCGAAGATAACGTCATAATCGACAAAGCCGTCATAGCGGACGGATGCATAATAAGGAAAAACACTGTAGTAAGCGGCGAAGAAGAGATAGAGCTGATAGGCCCTGGCCGCGAAATTAAGACGAACGTACTCGGATAGGAGGGATAAGCATGATTAAAAATTACATGGGACTTCTCATACTGAATGAGAATGAGATCGATATAAGAGGGCTTACAATAAACAGGCCGCTGGCATCAATACCTATAGGCGGAAGATACAGGATTGTCGATTTTGTGCTCTCGAACATGGTAAATGCGGGCATAGTGAATATCGGAGCATTCGTCCAGAGCGACTCAAGATCGCTCGTCGAGCACCTGGGCACAGGCAAGCCCTGGGGGCTTGACAGGAACACGAACGGCCTCCACGTTTACCAGTATTCCCATAACGGCATGATGAGGGGCGACGTAAAGATGATAAACAACAACATGGCGTTCTTCAGGAAGAGTTTTCAAAAGAACGTCATAATATCCCGCTCCAACATGATATGCAAGGTTGATTATGAAGACGCCATAAAGGCCCATGAAGCCAGCGGCAAGGAAATGACTATCATATACAAAAGGATAGAAAATGCAGACAGGGATATGCTTGACGGCACCATGCTTTTCCTTGACGAGAACGGTCTTGTTACAGGAACGGGAATCAACCTGGGCGGACAAAGGGAAGCCAATATTTCCATGGAGATGTTCCTCATGAGCAAGGAAAAGCTAATGGAATTCATGAACATAGGCATGTCGAAGGGGCTTAAGGAAACAACTTTCGAAATGATGTATGACTATGCGCACTCGAACGATGTCTATGCCTACGAGTACAAAGGCTACCTTAGGCGCATCGATTCAATATACAGCTACTTCAACGCCAATATGGACATGCTTAACCAGGATGTGCTCAACGAACTGTTTTACAAAAACGGCAGGATCTATACAAAGGTAAAGAACGATCCTCCTACTAAATATTCCCACCATTCTGATGTCAGCAATTCGCTGCTGGCAAACGGGTGTATAGTCGACGGCACAGTAAAAAACAGCGTCCTTGCAAGGCAGGTCAAGGTGAAAAAGGGAGCCGTGGTGGAGAACTCGATCATCCTCCAGGGCTGTGTGATAGAGGAAAACGTCACATTGTCAAATGTCATCCTGGACAAAGGGGTAATCGTGAAAAAGAATTCAGCCCTTAAAGGCAGCACCCTTTATCCATATATCATAGAGAAGAACAGCGTAATAAACCCTTAAACAGCAATCATGATCTCATTTGCACTGGAGGTTTTAGAATGAAGGTATTATTCGCAGCGTCTGAAGTGGCGCCTTTCATTAAGACAGGCGGTCTGGGGGATGTGGCATTCTCCCTTCCCAAGGCTCTTGTAAACGCGGGGGTGGACTGCAGGGTCATACTTCCCAAGTACCTGGACATCCCGTCATATTTCAAGGACCACATGAACGAAATCATGACCGTCAACGAGTTTTTCAGCATCGAGCACCTGGAATACGAGGGGATACAGTTCTATTTCGTAGGCAACGACGAGTTCTTCGAGCGGGAAGGCATATACGGCTTCGAGGACGACGACAGCAGGTTCGACCTGTTCTGCAGGTCTGTGCTTTACTTCATAGACACCGCCGACGAGTTTGTTCCGGACATAATCCACTGCAACGACTGGCACACGAGCCTGATCCCCTACATCATAAAGGAAAAATACCAGGACAGCGAAAAGGTGAAGGGCATAAAGACTATGCTCACGATCCACAACCTGAAATACCAGGGCGTATTCGACTATGGCAGCGTTGTGGCCAACTTCCTGCAGATAGGGATATTTTATGCAGACCGGCTTACGACGGTAAGCAGGACATACGCCGAGGAAATCATGACGCCTGAATTCGGAGAAGGCCTGGAGGAGGTGCTCCTGGAACGCAGGGATTTCCTGACAGGAATAACAAACGGGATCGACACCGATTTCTACAATCCGGAAACCGACAAGGACATCTTCGAGAACTTCAGCAGCAGCAACCCGGCCGGCAAGAAGAAGAACAAGAGGGAGCTGCAGAGGTTCCTGGGGCTGGACAAGATGGAAGGTGTGCCTCTGATAGCCATGGTGTCCAGGATAGACATCGACAAGGGGTTCGACCTGGTCGCGGATATCATGAAGGAGCTTATGGAGATGGACGTCCAGTTCGTTCTCCTGGGCAAAGGCGACAGGCAGTACGAGGATCTCTTCGAGGAATACTCCATCATGGAGCCGGAAACGGTCTCCTCCAATATCGTATTCTCCACTAAGCTGGCGAAGCAGATATACGCCGGTGCAGACATATTCCTCATGCCGTCGCTTTACGAGGCCTGCGGGATAAGCCAGCTTATAGCCCTGAGATACGGCACGGTGCCCATCGTAAGGGATATCGGCGGGCTAAGGGATACAGTCGAGAACTACGACGCCGGGACGGATTCCGGAACAGGCTTCGTGTTCAAGGAGTACAACGCAAGGGAGCTGCTGGATACCATAAAAAAGGCCGTAGCAGTATACAGGCAGAAGGACAGCTGGGAAAGGCTTGTTGCAAGGGCGATGGGAGCTGACAACAGCTGGGCGGTCTCGTCAAAAATGTACATGGACATATACAGGTCCATGCTGAAATAACGCTATACAGACTGCTTGAGGAGGAATATAGATGGAGACAGCAAATATAAAACGAGATGTGTGCAAGAAGCTTGCAGGTATGTTTTCCACCGATGTGGAAGGGGCTTCAAGCCTGCGCAGGTACATGGCCGTAGCAGGCGTCGTCAACGACTACTGCAACGAGGAGCTGCTGGCAACAAGAAGGCTCTACAGCAAGGAAAAGGTGAAGCAGGTTTACTATTTTTCCATGGAATTCCTCATAGGAAGGCTCCTGGAGAGCAACCTGATAAACCTGGGAATAAGGGACGACTTTGAGAAGGCTCTCGGCGAGCTTGGAATGGATCTGGACGAAATCCTGGAGATGGAGGCGGATCCCGGACTTGGAAACGGAGGCCTCGGAAGGCTGGCGGCCTGCTTCATGGATTCGATGGCATCCATGGGCATACCGGGACACGGCGTCGGCATAAGGTACCAGTACGGGCTGTTCGAGCAGAAGATAATAAACGGCTACCAGGTGGAGCTGCCGGACAACTGGCTCAAGAACGGCTTCGCATGGGAGACCAGGAAGGTGGACAGCGCTGTAACTGTCAATTTCGG
>JAGFXP010000024.1 GCA_017861315.1 Bacillota bacterium
TTCCAGTTCGACAACGAGGTCATAATCGAGAAATTCATAGATGGAGACGAGATAAGCTGCTGCATACTGGAGGACAAGGTTGTTGCAGTAGTATTGATAAAGCACAATGCTGAATTCTTCGACTACGAGGCAAAGTACAAGGACAGCGGAACCCAGGAAACGGTAGTACAGTTCCCGGATGAGCTGCACAATAAAATCGTCGGCATGGCAAACAAATGCTGGAAGGTATGCAAGTGCAAGGTAATGGGCAGGGTAGACATGATAATCAAGGACGGTGTGCCTTATGTGCTCGAACTAAACACGCTGCCTGGACATACCCAGGGAAGCATCTTCCCGAAAGGTGTGAAGGGAGCAGGAATAAGCTATCAGGAAATGCTGGAAAGAATTGTGCAGGCTTCTCTGAAAGTGAAAAGAAAGTAAAACCCCGGAGCTGCCTCAAACCAAGATCGGTTGAGGCGGCTCATATTCATTCATGGGTCCGGATTGGCGCCGAAATCGCGTGCCTCTGGTACTTTATTTTTCGGCGCCGCAATGTAAAATATAATTAAGAACATTGGAGGAGGAGATATATATGAAGGTTGGAGTTATCATGGGAGGAGTATCTTCCGAAAGAGAAGTGTCGCTTAATTCGGGAAAAGAAGTTCTGGCAAACTTTGACAGGAATAAATATGAAATTCAGGAAATCATCATAGACAGTAAACAGGATGTATTCACGAAAGCCAGGGACATTGACTTCGCATTCATTGTCCTCCACGGCAAATTCGGGGAAGACGGTACAGTCCAGTCCGTATTCGAGACGATGGACATGCCGTATTCGGGCTGCGGACCTCTCACCAGCGGCATCTGCATGGACAAGGATATAACAAAAAGGCTTCTGAGGAGCGCGGGCATAAACACCGCCGACTGGCTTTCAGTTAAGAGCATGGATGGTATAGACTATGAATCTCTGGATAAAATCGGCTATCCGGTTGTCGTCAAGCCTAACTCCGGAGGCTCAAGCGTCGCTACAAATATAGTAAAGAAAAAAGAGGACATAGAGGCTGCAGTGGAGCTGGCCTTCGAGTACGACAAAGAGGTAATGATAGAGAAGTACATAAAGGGGGATGAGATCACCTGCTGCATGCTTGAAGGCAAGATGATATCGGTAATCTCAATAAAGCCGAACGCCGAATTCTTCGATTACACCGCAAAATACACCGACGGGGGCACTGAGGAAATGGTCATCGAGCTGGAGGAGAGCCTCAACAGAAAAGTGGAGGAGATGGCAAGAGGCTGCTGGGATGTGCTGAAGTGCCAGGTGTATGTCAGGGTGGATATGATAGTCAAGGACGGCGTGCCGTATGTTCTGGAGCTGAACACACTCCCTGGAATGACCAGGAACAGCCTTTTCCCTAAGGGGGCAAGGGGAGCCGGGATGTCCTTCCCGGAACTTCTTGAGACCATAACGGAGGCTTCCCTGAAAGTTAAGAGATAGAAGGTTTTTAGGCCTGGACCGTGAATTTTTGTCACGGTCCTTTATTTATTTTTTGTTTTGTGTAAAAATATAGGTGAGGTGGATAATATGTTTTCTGATTTCAGGACTGAAAAGAACGCCCCGGTCTACGTGCAGCTGGGGAATTATATAAGGGGACTGATCCTTAAGGGGATGTTCCAGAACGATGAGAAGCTGCCCTCAACAAGGGAGCTTGCCGACATGCTGAGGCTGAGCAGGAATACAGTGAACTGCGCCTATGAGAAACTGCAGGAGGAAGGCATGATAAATATCGTGGAAGGGAAGGGAGCCTACATATCCCATGAAAGCCAGTCCAAGGAGTTTGGCTGGAGCATCGACTGGGAAGAAAGGCTTTCGGCATACGGCAGAACGGCGGAGGAGCTCGACATAATAAAGCATGAGCTTGCCTGGAAAAAGGGCATGATATCCTTTAAAAGCATAGCGCCTGACGAATCGCTTTTTGACCTGCAGGAATTCAGGAGGTCCTTCCTCAGCAGGATGTCTGTGGAGGGTGAAAAAATACTGAACTACGGATACGCGCAGGGATACCGGCCGCTTATAAATCACCTTATGGATTACATGAAGAGGAAGGGTATAGATACCAGCCGGAAGAGCATCGTTATAACCAACGGCTTCACCGAGGGGTTCGACCTTGTACTCTCGGCGCTGGCCGAGCCCGGGGACAGGGTGCTGTGCGAGAATCCGACCCACAACACCGCTCTCAAGATAATGAAGCTTCACGGGCTGAGAATAGAAGGCATAACCCAGGAGAACGACGGAGTCAATATCGGGGAGCTTAAGGATCGCCTTGAAAAGGGCAGCTACAAGCTGGCCTACCTCATCCCTTCCTACCACAACCCCACCGGCGTCGTCATGTCAGCGGACAAGAGGCTCCAGTGCTTCAATCTGCTGAAGGAGCATGATGTGCCTATTGTCGAGGACGGCTTCAACGAGGAACTCAGGTATTCGGGTGCCCACGTTTCCCCGATCGCATCTCTCGGGTCAGGGAGCAGCGGAGTCATATATATAGGCAGCTTCTCAAAGGTGCTATTCCCGGGCATAAGGATAGGCTGGGTTCTTGCGGACGAGAAGCTCGCAGGCTGCCTGGAGAGCGTCAAGAGGAGCAGGAACATACATACTTCCACGCTGGACCAGGCGGTACTGTTCGATTACCTGGAAAACGGGGGATATGAGAAATATATAAAGAAGGCACGGAGGTTCTACAAGGAGAAATATGAATTCGCGGCTGCATGTGCCAGGAAGAACATACCAGTCCGCAGCATGATGGGCTCCGGAGGGCTGCATATCTTCCTCGAGCTTGAGGGGATAAGCTCCAGGGAGCTGCTGCAGAAATGCTATGAAAAAGGAGTTGTTTTCACCCCGGGGGACATATTTTATGCAGGGCGGGGCGGCGAATGCACCCTGAGGCTTGGATTCTCCAGGGTCAGCCTGGAGGACATAGAAAAGGGATTCAAAATAATAGGAGCCGCTGCGAAAGCGCTCATGGAAATTCAAGGAGGCAAAGTATAGCATGGAAAAAGGTTATGTACACATATATACCGGAAACGGAAAAGGAAAAACCACCGCTGCACTGGGACTGTCGCTTAGGGCGGTCTGCGCAGGGAAAAAGGTGTTTTTTGGACAATTTCTTAAAGGGATGAATTACAGCGAGCTTGATGCCGGGAAATACCTTCCGGGTTTCGACCTGCAGCAGTTCGGTACAGATTCCTTCATATACGAAAAGCCCGGCCAGGAGGACATAAATGCCGCCAGGGAGGGCTTGAAAAGGGCTGAGGAGGTTCTGTCATCAGGCGAATACGACCTGGTGGTGCTTGACGAGGCAAACCTGGCCGTACACTATGGGCTGTTTGCGGCTGAGGAGCTGATCGGGGTCCTTGACAGGCGGGCGGCCTGGGTCGAGGTCGTCATTACCGGCCGGTATGCCCACTGCAGCCTTATCGAACATGCAGACCTTGTGACAGAGATGGTGGAAATAAAGCACTACTACAACAACGGCGTAATGGCTAGGGAAGGGATCGAGTTCTGATCCTCATGAGAGCCATTACAAGTATGAGAAGGGCAACCGAGGTAAGGGCGATGGTGCCGCCCGGCGCAGAGTTTATGTAGTAGGAAATCACAAGCCCTGCCATTATATCCACGAAGCCGAAAACTATGGAATAGATCAGTGTTTTCCTGAAGCCCTTGTTCAGCTGCATTGCCGCAGCCACGGGCATTGCAATCATGGATGAGACGACCAGCAGCCCCATTATCCTGAGGGAAACAGATATGGTGGCTCCAACCAGCAGCGCGAAGAGGTAGTTTATCAGTTTAACCCTGATTCCTGCTATCTTTGCGCCGTCCTCGTCCAGGGTTATGTATATGAGCTGGTTGTAGAGGATGGACACCATGAAGACGGAAACGATGCTGAGAGCAAGCACTGTCATCAGGTCCTGCCTGGTAACCGTAAGGATGCTTCCGAACAGGTAGGCGTTCACATTCGCATTGGCCCTGCCCATGCTTATCAGGGTTATGGCTATACCTACCGACAGTGTCATGACTATGACGAGGATCAGCTCCGCATACTTCTTGTAGTAGGATCTCAGGTACTCGATCAGGAGGCCGCTTGCAGAAGTGAAGAGGAAAGCGGTCAGTATTGGATTGAAGCCTGAGACCAGGCCTATGGCCACACCGGCAAAGGATGCATGCGAAAGGGCGTCGCCCATCATCGAGTGCCTCTTAAGGACGAGGAAGACACCCACTAGGGGGCAGAGTACCGAAATAAACAGGCCGGCTATTAGGGCGTTTTGCATAAAGCTATACTGTAACATCTTTGCCTCCTGCGACCGTGTTGGTTTTCACGGTGTTTTTTTCTATGCTGCAGATTACAGTCGAGTTTTTGCGGGCAGCATGCAGGTTATGTTCTACGGACACTATGGTCACTCCGAGTTCCGTATTGATGCGTTTAAGGAGCGCATAGACATCGTCCTGGCTCCTGGAATCGAGTCCCGTTGACGGTTCGTCAAGGACCAGAAGCTCCGGTTTGCCCAGGAGGGCTCTGGCTATGAGCACCTTCTGAAGCTGTCCGCCTGAGAGGTTGCTCAGGAGCTCCTGCTCGTGGCCCTGCATCCCCAGTTTCTCCAGCATGCACTCGATTTCGGACATGTCCCTGAGCCTTATGGCCCTGGCGTGGCACTTCATGAATTCAATTACGGTTATAGGAAACTGCGAATTCACATTCCTGGCATTCTGAGGCAGGTAGCCTATGCGCTTTGCATCCACAGTAACTGAACCGGCTGCCGGCTTAAGGAGCCCGAGCATGAGCTTGGCCAGGGTGGTTTTGGCGCTGCCGTTGTCGCCCATAACGGCCACATAGCTGCCTCTTATTATATGAAGGTTAACATTGTTGAGTATATAGGGTTCTTTCCCTGAATAGGAAAAGTTCAGGTTTTCAATCTTTATCATAAAAGGCCTCCGGTCTGGTTTTTGACAAATAATGGTCCTATATAGTATTATATATCCAGATGCAAATAATTTGCAACAGAATATGAATTGCTGTGGAGGGAAAAATGGAGAAAAAACATTTAAGCGTTTTTTTGATCATGGCTGTACTGCTGGCTTCCCTGAGCGGCTGCGCAGGAGGCGGCGGCTCGAATTCGGGCGGGGATAAGGACGGCAGGCTTGATGTTGCTGTAAGCTTCAATCCCATGTCCGAACTGGCAGAGGCGGTAGGCGGCGATAAAATTGACATATATACAATAGTTCCTGACGGATCGGAACCGCATGATTTTGAATTAAAGGCAGGGGATATACAGGCTGTATCCGAAGCTGAGGTATTCGTCTACAACGGTGCTGGCATGGAGTCCTGGGCTCAGGCTGCGGTCACAGCTTCAGAAAACAGCACCCTGATTGAGGTGGATGCTTCGGAAGGCTGCGATCTGATAATAACCGGCGGAGTTGCTGATCCGCATACATGGCTGAGCCTGAAGATGGCCAGGATACAGGCGCTCAACATCAAGAACGCCCTCGTCCAGGCTGACCCCGTCAACAGGGATTATTACGAAGGGAACTATTCGGCCTTCAGCAGCGAGCTCGATTCCCTTTACGAGGAGTTCAAGTTCAAATTTGACAGCCTGGCCGACAAGAACTTTGTAACAGGCCATGCGGCCTTCGCATATTTCTGCAGGGATTTCGGACTAAGGCAGAGCAGCGTAGAGAACGTCTTTGCGGAGGGAGAGCCTACAGCAAGGAAAATCGCGGAGCTGGTGGAATACTGCAGGGAGAACAATGTGGACACTGTCTTCATGGAAGAGCTTGCGAGCCCAAAGGTTTCTGAAACTCTGGCAAAAGAGATAGGTGCAAAGGTTGAAAAAATATACACTCTGGAGAGCAGCGAGGGCAATGAGAGCTATCTTGACGGGATGAGGAAGAATCTCAGTCTGGTCTATGAAAGTTTGAGGTGACAATGTCATTATTTACGGCATTGTCCTTTATTTTTAAAAAGTTAATAAAATATGTATTTAAAAAGAGTTCCGTTTATTGTACAATGTTTAGGTATGAACACAAGGAAAGGAACATTTTAATATATGAAGAGATACAGAAAATCATCCAAAAATGCCTATGGCAGAAAGAGGGCAAGCTGGAAAGTCGTCACAGGCTTCATTGTTTTCCAGCTAGTTTTTGCGCTTATCACAGCGCCCCTAATAGTTTTCTACGGGCCTTTCGATAACGTAAGGAAGACTGTAGTCGGGGCTGCGATGACAACGCTCAGCCATCAGTGGATTGCAAAGATATTTCTATCCGACGAGAAGATAGAAGCCATCCTTAACGAAAACACTATCGAAACAATCGAGCAGGACGACTCCGCGCTTGAATTTGTTAACACCCACGACGACAGCGTCGAGGTGGAGGAAATCTCCGAGGGAAGCAAGTTCAAGGGGTACATGATAATCGTGCACGATCCTACCAGAATCAAGGTAGGCTACAGCAGCAAGCTTGGTACAGCCGGCGAGATGACCAGCCAGATAGCAAAAGCCAAAGGCGCAGTGGCAGCCATCAACGGAGGAGGCTTTACTGACCAGACTGGCACAAGCAAATGGACAGGTACAGGCGGAATACCTACCGGAATCCTCATAAGCGAAGGAAACATTATTAGCAACGATTTAAGCAGCAATACAGCAAAAGTTGATGTAATGGCTATAACAGCGGATGGAATGCTCCTCGTAGGGCCGCACAGCATAAACGAGATGACCAAGCTGGGGGTCAAGGAGGCGATATCCTTCGGACCTGCCCTGATAGTCAACGGCAAGACAACAATAAAGTCGGGCGACGGCGGCTGGGGAATAGCCCCAAGAACAGCCATCGGACAGAAAAAGGACGGCACAATCCTGATGCTTGTAATAGACGGCAGGCAGACCAGCAGTGTCGGCGCAAGCCTGAGGGACGTCCAGAACATAATGGTGGAATACGGTGCATACAATGCCACAAATCTTGACGGCGGATCATCAACAACCATGTACTACGACAATGAAGTATTGAACAATCCGTGCGATCCTCTGGGAGAGAGGTCGGTACCTTCAATCGTGTATGTTAAATAGCGGATTTATGAGGAGAGGACAATGAAAATTTTTAAAACAATAACAATCTGGGCTATGCTGTCCTTAGTTCTCCAGATGTCAGGGTTTTTTTATGTAAATAATTATTTCCTGTCAGACGAGACAAACATAAAGGTAAGCAAGCTGGTCAAAAACACAGACGAGAAAAAAGAGGCCGAGGTTTTTGTCCCTGAAGAGGCGGAAAACATAAGCGCTTCATACAACGGCAGGTACATGGCTTACTATGATTCTGATGTCCTGAAGATCGTAACAATGTCAACGGGCGAAGAAAAAACCGTCGAATTCGACGAGGACGTCGAGGTATCCTACTACAGATGGCTTTCAGACAGAAACAGGATGCTGATTGCGGAAAAGCACAAGACCAGCAGCGGGATAAACTTCGAGCTTTCGTATTATGATGTGGACAAGGACACAAAGGATGCAATTGAAACCCTCACCTGGGCAGGAAAGAATGCCGAGGTAAGCGATATCGAAGCATCACCGCTTACAAACCTTATATTCATCAAGGTAGCCTTGAATGACTATACGAGCAGCATATACTCCCTGAACATAATGGAGGACAAGAAGAAGGTCAGCACCGTTGTCGACACAATAGGAAACATAGGCATTGTTCCCCATGTGGACAAGCTTTACTACGAGGACGCTGCAAACAGCAGGGTATATGCAACGGGCTCCAAGAACCGCATCACTGTGGGAAATGCGGAGAAAACGACTCTGCTTTCAGTAGACAACAATGACAATGTATACATCGGAGAACTTGCAGTGGACAACACCGTTGTGAGGATATACTACGGACAGGCTGGTGCGGATACCTCCACATACAGTCTTGTTGAACTGGCCTCCTCATATTTCAGAGAGGATATATGCATTTCAAACGACGGCAAAATATACCTGAACGACAACCTAAAGGGAACGATCACCGACTCGGCAACGGGAAAAGAGTACGTTTATCCGGGGATATTCATCCAGATATACGACGGGGGCATAATGTCCTTGAGCGAAAACCAAGTGATGAAGACGACCTTTTCTGACGACAATATCTTAAGTAAGGAATGATAACATTGGATAGTTGGTTACTCGATAAAATTTTGATCCTGCCCGCGATACTCATGGGGCTTACGGTGCACGAGTTTGCACACGCATACGCAGCGGACAGGCTTGGCGACAAGACTCCGAAATTCCAGGGGAGGCTGTCGCTCAACCCTTTTATCCATCTGGACCCGATAGGCTTCCTTATGATAATCCTGGTGGGCTTCGGCTGGGCAAAACCTGTTCAGACTAATCCTGGCGCGTACAGGAACTTCTACAAGGATGACCTGAAGGTTTCACTCGCAGGACCGCTTTCAAACCTCCTGGTCGCTTTTCTGGCTGCGGTGGCGACAGGCGTGCTTCTCAGGACAGGCATCCTGGATATGACGGTCGCAGAGAACATGTCATCAGTAATCATATCTATGCTTTCAGCGGTGATAAGCATAAACTGCATGCTGTTCGTATTCAATCTGATACCGCTTCCAGGCATGGATGGCTTTCACGTGCTCAGGGACCTGTTTCCGTCAGTTTTTGACAGGGTCTCCGATACGCTCTACAGGTACCAGTTCCTGATACTTATGGTGTTCGTGGCGACGCCTCTTTCAACCTATATGGTCGGAGCGCCGTCAAGGCTTCTCTATTACTCCTTTGTCAGACTAGTAAACATAATATTTTGAGGTGAAGCATGAGACTTAGAAAGAAATGGTGGGCCAGGCCGGAACTGGAGCAAAGCCCGATTGTGGTCATAGATCCCAAGGAGTACAAGGGCAGATGGCGCGAGGCATTCGGAAACGACAATGACATTTACCTTGAGCTGGGATGCGGAAGGGGAGGCTTCATAGCTGCCCGCGCAGAGCAGGAAAGGGACAAGAATTTCGTAGGGATAGACCTGAAGGATGAGGTTCTAATATACGCACTCGAGAAGGTGAACAGCAAGGAGCTGACAAATGTCAGGCTCATACCGATGAACATATCCTGGGTGGCAGATATTTTCGGCAAGAACGAGATCAGCAGGATCTTCATAAATTTCTGCAATCCGTGGCCCAAGCTGAGGCACAACAAGAGAAGGCTGACGCACGGCAGATTCCTGGAACTCTACAAGGAGTTCATAAAGCCTGAAACAGAGATATGGTTCAAGACAGACGACAAGGGGCTTTTCGATGATTCCATAGA
Organism: Bacillota bacterium; assembly: GCA_017861315.1. Lineage (GTDB taxonomy): Bacteria > Bacillota > Clostridia > Clostridiales > Clostridiaceae > UBA699. The sequence continues at coordinate 9,307 of JAGFXP010000024.1, forward strand.
GTATTTCAAGGAAAACGGCTTCGATGTGATATACGTTACCTACGACCTGCACAACAGCGGTTTTGACCGGAATGTTGTGACGGAGTATGAGGCTAAGTTCACGTCCATGGGAATGAATACGATGTTTTTATTAGCAAAACTAAAGAGCCGTTAAGGCTCTTTATTATTTTATCGAGTATTTCTTTCCGAATTTCGCAGGAGCATAGGACATCTTTGCATGCCTCAGGCCCTCGATACCCATGTCCTCCTCACGGTTGACCCAGGTGATGCCTTCCAGATACTTATCGGCAAAAGCCCTGTTGACGTAGTTGTATGCGCCTCTGACCTCTGAGTCGGCTTTCTCCACGTGTATTATGGCTGTGTCGCTGCTGACCCTTTCTCCGATGGTGAAGGCCACGATACCGCCGTTTGCGGATACAGCCATCCCGATGAGGTTGAGCCTGTCCAGATTGTTAAGCAGTTCAATGATCGACCTGAGCTCATACAGCAGGTAGCCTCTGCAGGAATGTCTTTTGCACCAGTTCTTGGCGGCTTCCACTATAGGATCGACGTTGTCCGGGGTTATGCGGAAATCCTGGTAATCGTAATTCTTGACGAAGTAGTTGTAGTGGTTCTTCTTCTTGTGCAGGATCTTGCCGGAAAGGCTGACCAGCTTGTCCCTTTCATAAATATAGTCGAAGTTGTCCCTGTCCTCCTCTATGAGGAACTCATCCCCGAATACCTCCCTGAACTCAGCCGCGAAAGGCTCTTCTATATCCTTGAGAAGGTAGTCCATCCTGTTCTCTGCCTTGTAAGCCTCGAGCTCCCTCACGATGTCCCTCAGGTCCTCCTTTCTGTAGCCAAGCGGCTGCATGAAGGTTGTTGTACCGTCGTGTCCCATCCTCTTCATGATAAGCGCATCCTTGTATATTGCATATTGGATCTCGCAGGCTTTCCGCCACACCAGAAGCGTGGTGAAGGTGTAGGTGGAAGTCTCGAAGCGGTATGGCAGCAGGTATCTATCGAAAAGTTCCTTGTCTTTTATTGAAAAATCCTTGAATTCAAGCATGATGATATATACTCCCCTTTTTGAAAAATCTAATGTTACTTAATAATAATTATACACCAACTCCTGCAACCTGCAAAGTGGAGTTGCATTGGGCTGCCGGTTGGTTTAGAATTATTGGTAGTTAGTTCAATTTAAATTGCGGATGAGGTGCGGTATGGATATGGATCTTAGGGGCAAGGTTGCGGTCGTGACCGGTGCATCAAAGGGGATAGGTGCCAGCATTGCCATCGAGCTCGCCAGGCTGGGTGCAAATGTGGTGATAAATTACAATAGCGACAAGGAAGGAGCTGCAGACGTCCTGAGCGCGGTCAGGGACGCCGGCGGCATAGGCAGTGTTGCCTGCGCGGACGTATCCAAATATGGAGATGCAGCAGGGCTCATAGCCTCAGCGGTCGAGACATACGGAAGGATTGACATACTCGTAAACAATGCAGGGGTATCGAAGACGGGGCTCTTTATAGACATGACTGAGGAGGATTTTGACGATCTGATGGGCGTCAACCTGAAGGGCGTTTACAACTGCAGCCACAGCGCTCTGAAATATATGCTCCCGCAGAAAAGCGGCTCCATAGTGAACATCTCCTCCATTTGGGGGGAAGCAGGGGCCTCCTGCGAGGTCATATACTCCGCCGCAAAGGGAGGTGTGAATTCCTTCACCAAGGCGCTGTCAAAGGAACTGGCGCCAAACGGCATAAGGGTCAACGCAGTCTCGCCCGGGGTGATCGACACCAGGATGAACAGCTTCCTGAGCGAGGACGAGAGGGAGGTGCTCGAGTGCGAGATCCCGATGGGGTATTTCGGAAAATGCATACAGGTTGCAAAGGTTGTGGCCTTCCTGTGCCTTGATGCTTCAAGCTATGTCACGGGGCAGGTAATAAAGGTAGATGGCGGTTTCGTCTAAGTTTTTCGGGATTTTTTCCCGGTTTTGCAATATAATATAACAAGAGCAAATTAACCGGAGGTGGATAGCTATGATAGAACTTGAGAATGTGAGCAAAAGCTACAGCGGCGGCGTCAAGGCAGTTGACACCATAAATATTGAGATCAGGGACGGCGAGGTTTTCGGCTTCATCGGGCCCAACGGAGCCGGAAAGACCACGGCGATAAAGCTGATAACCGGCATCCTGACCCCTGACTCGGGCAGCATCAGGATAAACGGCATAAGCATTTCGGATAGCCCGATAGAGGCTAAGAAGCAGTTCGGCTTTGTACCGGACAGCCCCGACATGTTTTTGAGGCTGAAGGGGATAGAATACCTGAACTTCATTGCAGATATATACGGGGTATCGCCTGCGGAAAGAACCGAGAGGATCAGGAGCCTGAGCGAGAGGTTCGATATACTTCCGGCGCTGGGAGACCAGATACAGAGCTACTCGCACGGAATGAGGCAGAAGATCGTAATCATAGGGGTGCTGCTTCATGAACCGTCCGTGTGGATACTCGACGAACCCATGACCGGGCTGGATCCGAAATCCTCCTTCACCCTGAAGGAGATGATGAGGGAGCACGCGGGCAAAGGCAAAACTGTATTTTTCTCCACACACATCCTTGAGGTTGCCGAGAAGATATGCGACAGGGTCGCAGTCATAAACAAAGGCAGGATAATTTTTGTGGGAACTTTGAATGAGATGAGAGACCATTTCAGGGAGAACGAGTCTCTTGAAAAAATGTTCCTGGAGATGACCGAAGATGAATAGGACGCTGGCATTAACAAAAGTACTGCTGAAAAGCGGGAGCTCACCCGCAAAGAGGAAAAGGCAGCTGCTCATAACTCTTGCTGTCCTCGCGGCCTTTGTGCCTATGATCATGGGTATAGGGCAGTTTGTTTCCTTTTTGTTCGACGCCCTTGCTATGATGGGGCAGCAGGGTATTATCCTTGCTATGGCAATGCCTGCGACGGTCTTCATAATATTCTTTTTCGGGATTGCGTACATAATAAACACATTCTATTATTCCATGGATATCGAGAACCTGCTGCATCTGCCGCTAAGATCGACGGAGATCCTCGGTGCAAAATTCGCTGCGGTTCTTGTATATGAGTACCTGACGGAGGCGGTCATACTCGTACCGGTATTAGCTGTCTACGGCTTCAAGAACGGCGAATCAGCCTTGTTCTATATTCTGGGCGTTGTGATACTGCTTCTGCTCCCGGTTATTCCGCTTGCGGCTGCCGCGGTCCTGGACATGGTCATAATGCGGTTCACAAACCTGGCCAAAAACAAGGACCTCTTCAGGAATGTCGGAGGCGTCCTTGCAATATTCCTGGCGCTTGGCCTGAATTTCTATATTCAGAGCTTCGCAGAGAAAACTACTGATCCGGCTAAGGTTATGGAGATGATCAACGAGGGGAACAATTCCATGATCCAGCTGACCTCCAGCTTTTTCCCGAGCACAAAGCTGGCAGTGAATTCCCTCGTCGGCGGCGGGACAAGCGGCGCTTTATACCTCCTCCTTTTTGCTGCTGCCACTGCCGCAGCTTATGCCGTATTCCTTGCGCTTGGCAACGTGCTCTATTTCAAGGGAGTAATCGGTGTATCAGAGACTTCCTCAAGGAGGAGGGCGCTGACCAGCAGGGAGCTGGGAAAGGGGACCAGGGCGGGCCACATTGTATTTTCCTATACGCTCAAGGAGCTAAGGCTTCTGTTCCGAACACCGGTGTATTTCCTTAACTGCATACTTATGAACTTCCTCTGGCCGATGTTCCTTATAATTCCTTTTGTAAGCCAGACTGCCGCTCAGGATGAGGACATCGCCATGCTCTTGCCTTACCTGCAGGGGCCTGGTGCGGACGCAGCGATTGTGCTTGTATTCTTCGCAATGGGCATCTTCATCACGGGATCGAACCTGATCTCTTCTACGGCCATATCAAGGGAAGGGAAAAACCTTTTCTTCATGAAATTCATCCCGGTGGATTACAGAAAGCAGCTGCTGGGCAAAACCCTATCAGGTGCGGCCATGGGGTTTGTCGGAATACTGATGATGGTCCCTGTTGCGCTGTTTGTGATCAGGATCAAGGCGTATGTTGTTGCCATCGGTCTTGCGGTAAGCATTCCCGGGATAATGTTCAGCTCGATACTGGGACTTCTCGTGGATGTTGCGATGCCTAAATTGAACTGGGATACCGAACAGAAGGCGGTTAAACAGAATATGAACGGGGTGATCGCTATTTTCGGAAGCATGGGACTTGCGGCGTTCATAGTCTTCATGGGTGTCAAGCTTCAGCTGAGCCTTCTCCTGAGCTGCGTGCTGCTGCCTGTTGTTTTCGGGGTGATAGACATTGTTCTGTACAAAGCGCTGATAAGCTACGGCGCTAAAAGACTGCAATCATTGGATTGCTAAGGAGGGTTTTATATATGAGAGACTTTATTATTATGACGGATTCCTGCTCTGACTTGCCAAGGTCATACATCGAGGAAAAGAAAATCCCGTTTGCCATGCTTACATGCCGCATAGGAGGACAGGAGTACAAGGATGATTTTGGAGAAAGCCTCCCGTATAAAAAATTCTACGCTTTCATGAGGGACGGCGGAGTGCCCAAGACCTCCCAGCCGAATACCCATGATTTTTACGAGGTTTTTAAAGCGCAGGCTGAGAAGGGACTCGACATACTGTACATCTGTGTTTCGTCAGGGCTCAGCGGCACTCTTAGCAGCGCCAATACCGCCAGGGATCTGTTTATAAGCGATTACCCCGATGCGGTGATCAATATTTTCAATATACTCACTGCTTCCCTTGGGCAGGGGCTCATGGTCATGAACTGTCAGAAGATGAAAGAAGAAGGCAAGAGCATGCTCCAGATACTCGAATATCTTGAGGCAAACGTGCAGAAGCTCAACACCTACATGGTGGTGAATGACCTCGATCATCTCAGAAGGGGCGGAAGGATATCCACGGCTGCAGCAGTGGTGGGCAAGATGCTCAACATGAACGCTATGCTGGCCATAAACGACGAAGGCAAGGTGCTGACTCTTGGAACCGTAAGGGGCAGGAAAAAAGCGATTGGAAGGCTGGCTGGGATTGTCGCCGAGAGGATAGAAGCGGCAGGGGAACAGACGATCTGCGTAAGCAACGGAGACTGCAGCGAAGACGCTGATGTCCTGAAAGAGCTTCTGCTGCGTGAGGTCAAGCCAAGGGAAATTTTCATGAATTTTATCGGGCCTGTTGTGGGAACGTACGGCGGGCCGGGAGCCATGGCGGTTTTCTTCATGGGCAAGGAAAGGCAGCACGAATAGAAAAGGATGCAGCTCGTTCGAGCTGCATCCTTTTTTCTATATATCCTTAATGCTTTCCTTGATATAGCCTTCCCTGTATGCGTTGAGAAGCTTCTTAAGAGCTATGATCTGTTCCTTCAGTTCCAGCCCGAGGTCCGTGTCTGCCACACGCTTACGGGCATTTGTCTGTTCAAGTATTATCGTTGAGGACAGTATATCATCCTCTTCCTCTATGGCATTCCTTATGCTCTCGAAAGGCTCATGGGATGTCAGGAGCAGGCCGTAGGAGTTGGATATCAGCGTATATCCGGCGATTCCTGTAGTAGGCTGATATGCGCGGCAGAAACCTCCGTCGATTACAAGGAGTTTTCCGTTTGCCTTGACAGGGCTTTCGCCTTCCTTTGTCTTCACAGGGATATGCCCGTTGATGACGTGCGAGCGGGATGGGTCCAGGCCGAATTCTGCCAGGATGTCCGTTGTCAATTTCTCGTCATCCCTGTATTTGTAGTAATAATTCTTCTCCTCATGGTGAGTCTTTCTGTTGTCGATGAAATACCTTTCGAAAGTGGTCATGCGGTCCTTTCCGAAGAGAGGCGAGCTGGCCCCGCACCAAAGATACCACATCATATCCTTGCCGATATTCTTCGCTTCGGAATCTCTGGGCAGGAAATAGGCGTCCCTTGAAAAACGGTCAAACTTGTCAAGCATGGACTTTCCGCTGTATCTCTGACCTTGGAGTACAATGTACTCAAAGGATTTATCCCTCCTGAGAGGAATGCAGCCGTGGAAAAGCAGGTTTGAATTTGTGATCGTGTACATGCTTCCCTTGCTGTAGAGGAACCTGATGTGCTTCTGAAGCTTGTCGCTCTTAAGGAATGCATGCTTGAGCTTGGAGAGCACATCCAGCTCCCTGCTTGTCAGTTCATAAGGATTGGAACGGTCAACGGTAGGGAAGTTCCTGTCGTTGAGCTCATAGGTCTCTCCGTTTATGTCAACCGTATAGTTGTCGTAGTCTATCCTCTCAAGGAGCAGCTGGTCGTCCATCAGGAACTCGGGGTGCCTCTTCACTATGTGGCCTTCAAGCTTGAACTGGATTATGGAGATTGCCTTGTGCATCTTGGTAAGGAGTATGTAGTCTGTTTCGGTGATCTCCTTGTCCAGCGTCTTTATCTCGAAGCTCTTGCAGGCGTCGTCTGAGTAAAACTCCATTGCAAAGGTTGCAAGAGGAAGGAGGTTGATTCCGTAGCCGTACTCCAGCGTGCTAAGGTTGGCATACCTCAGGGAAATCCTCAGCACGTTCGCAATGCAGGCTTCGCAGCCTGCCGCCGCAGCCATCCAGAGTATGTCGTGGTTGCCCCACTGTATGTCTACCGAGTGGTGTTTGGTCAGGGCTTCCATTATTATCTCCGCTCCGGGGCCCCTGTCGTATATATCGCCGATTATATGGAGCTTGTCCACAATCAGCCTCTGTATCAGGTTGCAGATGACGATTATGAACTCGCTTGCCCTGTCCGTGTCTATGATGGATTCGATGATTCCCTTGTAGTAGTCCTGCTTGTCCACCATGTCCCTGTGCTCGCTGATGAGTTCCTCGATGATGTAGTCATAGTTTTTAGGCATCGCCTTCCTGACCTTCGAGTGGCTGTACTTTGACGAGACCGATCTAGTAAGTTCTATGAGCCTGTACAGGGTGATCCTGTACCAGTCGTCCAGAGGCTCATCGGATGACTGCTTTAAAAGATTCAGCTTCTCATCAGGGTAATATACGAGAGTCGCGAGACTCGCTTTTTCTGCCTGGCTGAGGGTAGGGAATTCTTCAGCGATTTTTCGTTTGATAACTCCTGAAGCGTTTTTAAGCATGTGCGTGAATGATTCATATTCTCCGTGAATATCGCTTATGAAATGTTCGGTTCCCTTTGGAAGGTTCATGATAGCTTCCAGGTGAATGATCTCAGTGCTGGCGCTGGGGATGTTAGGGTACTGCTTTGAAAGCAGCTGAAGATATTTCAAATCATGTTCAATATTATTTGTATATTCTTCATCATAAATAGTCATTGAACTTCCTCTTTTCTACTGAATTAATCAAAAATAGTATATCACAGATGTAAATGTGCTACAACAATGAGGAGAATATTCGGCAGAACGCCTCGAATACCTTTACCTTTGCAGGAAGGTTTTCGAAATATTCCTCGGTAACCCTTTTGCTCCTCTTGAGGTCCTCGAAAAACATGGTTTCAAGTTCCTCGGCAACTTCCTCATCATAGATCATCGCGTTTATTTCGTAGTTCAGCTCAAAGCTCCTGATATCCATGTTGGCGGTGCCAAGGGTGGCTATCTTCCCGTCCACTATCACCGACTTCGCATGGATGAAGGAATTGGAGTCGTAGAAATGAACAATAACGCCGACTTTCACAAGCTCCGCCAGGTAGGTTCTCGAGGCGTAATAGGAAAGTATGTGGTCGTATCTGCCAGGGAAGAGTATATGAACCTTTATGCCGCTCATGGCGGCTATGGTCAGTGCGTTCATTATGCTCTCGCTTGGAATGAAGTAGGGCGATGTTATGTATATGTGGTCTGTAGCCATTGTTATCATCTTGAGCACAGCCTGCATTATGGAAGGGTACTTCGAATCCGGACCGCTCAAAGCGAGCTGCATGAGCTTGCCGTCAGCGGCAGGCGTTTTCGGAAAATACTTGTCAAAATTCTCGCTGAAGGCAACGTCCTCCGATCTGTTTACTTCCTTTATGGTGAAGTAATCGTCGAGGAAAACGGCCTGGAGGCCGAGAACGAAATCCCCCTTGACCATCATGTGGGTGTCCCTCCAGTACCCGTATTTGCTCTTTCCAACATATTCGTCGCCTATGTTGAGACCGCCGAGGAATCCTATCTTGCCGTCAATAACGGCTATTTTGCGGTGGTTCCTGTAGTTCACCTGCGTGTTTATCCTCCTCAGCAGAGGGGCAAGGAAATAGGAGTACTGGACAACCTCGACACCTCCGGCCCTGAGATCCTCTACGAATTCAGGCTTCAGTTTTATGGAGCCGATCTTGTCTATAAGGAACCTGACCTTTATCCCTTCGTTGGCTTTAGCGATGAGGATGTCCTTGATTTCATTCCCGATGTCGCTGCCCTTGACTATGAAGTACTCGAGGTGTATGTGGTTCTCTGCATTCCAGAGAGCTTTTTTGAACTCCTCGAACTTCTCGACGCCGTCCCTGAACAAGGTTATGGAGTTGTCATTGAAAAGAGGGGACTCGCTGTTCCTGGAAAGGAGCCCGATCAGGCTGGAATACTCGTAGTCCTTTACGTGCTTCATGGCATGGAACACCAGCTCCTCTATGGGAATGTTTGAATCGCTTAAGGTATGCTTTTTCCAGTTCCTTCCGAACAGTATGTAGAAAAACAAACCTATCGGTGGAAGAAGTATAAAGACCAGAAGCCATGCAATGGTCTTTTCGGGATTCTTGCGCTCCAGTATAATGACCAGCAGGGAAACGAGTGCATTTATGGTAAACAGCCAAAAAAACCATGGATTCGATGTGATGAACAGCAAGAGACCACCTCCGATGAGTCAAACAATATATTACATATATTATATAACAGTTTTTGTAATATTGACATTGATTTATGGTTGTTGTACTATCTTTAAGGTACACAATGAAATTATAGGTGGTGTCGTCATGGTCAATTCAAAGAAAATCAGAAGCTTGGTGCTGGGGCTTGCCGTAGTCCTGTCGGCCGCATTGTTCCAGGGCTGCTCGGCAGCGAATTCAGAGCCGATGGAGGAAACACAGTTCCTGCTCGGCACGGTCTGCAGCATAAAGATATACGACCATCAGTCCCAGGAGGTCCTGACAAAGGCGTTTGACAGGGTCAGGGAGATAGAGGACAAGATGAGCGCAAACAAGGAAGGCACAGAGGTGGATGCAATAGACAAGGAGGCAGGGAAGGGCTACGTCAAGGTTTCAGACGATACTTTTTATGTTATAGAGAAAGGCCTTGAGTACTCAGAGAAATCGGGCGGGGTATTCGACATTTCAATAGGACCGCTCGTCAAGCTTTGGGGTATAGGTACCGACGCAGCAAGGGTGCCTTCCATGGAAGAGATAGATTCCCGAAAGAGTCTGGTGAATTACAGGGATGTGCTTCTGAACAAGGAAGAAAAATCTGTTATGCTGAAGCAGGAAGGTATGGCGCTTGATCTCGGAGGGATAGCAAAAGGCTATGCGGCCGATGAGGTTTCAAGGATCCTCAGGGAAAGCGGCGTTGAGCATGCGATAATAAACCTTGGAGGGAATGTGATTGCAATAAACAGCAATGTCGGCGGGAAGGCGTGGAACATCGGAATCCAGAATCCATTCGAAACAAGGGGAGAAATCGTTGGAAGCATTTCGGTGACAGACAAGACGGTGGTTACCTCAGGTATCTACGAAAGGTACCTGGAGGTGGACGGAGTGAAATACCACCATATCCTGAATCCATTTACGGGCTATCCGATGGATAGCGGGCTTGCAAGTGTCACGGTCGTCACAGGCTCTTCCATAGATGCTGACGCGATGACAAAGAACCTTTTCTACAGCGGAGTGGAGAAAGGGCTGGAATACCTGGAGGAAAACAATCCGGAGGTGGAGGCTATCTTCATCACAAAGGACAAGAAGGTATATGTAACTGACGGCCTGAAGGGAAGCATCGACATAACAAATCCGGAATATACATTGCAGTAAAACGGCAAAAAAAACAAGCAGCGGCATGTGAGCCTGCTGCTTGTTTTTGATTCTACAATTCGGGTCTGCTGTTAATAATTTCTATGTTGGATTCTGCAACTTTTTTAGTAACCACATCCGCATAATGCTCGTAATCGTATGTGTCATCATACGCTAAAAATACCTCGTGTATCTTTATATCATTGTAGTAATACTCTATGGTAGGTATGAGAGGGTAAAGCTTGACCTTGATATTTGGGAGCACATTGAGAGCTTCGAATATGCCCATCAGTATCTCTGCGGAGGCTTCAGTCTTCTCCTTTTCAATATCGTTGTAGTAGCTTGGCGAGATATCAAGCTTTTCGGCAAGCTCTATGAGCAGCATCTTTGATCTGTGCCGCATAGTTATAAGGAAGTGGTTCAGGTTAATGCCTATGCTGCTGTCATATTTTTTGCCCGATTTGTCTGCGTTCTCCAGCTGGAGGTCGTGTATGAGATGCTCGATGGAACCTATCTTTTTGTTGAGCTTCTCGCTTTTTTCACCCGGTTTGTTTACGAGATATTCCCTGTAATTCTTAAGCGCCTCCTCTATGAGAAGAAGCTCCTGCACATCGTTAAACCTGATCTTTCCGCTAACTGTTGTAGATTCACCGTAGTTCAAAAATAATTTCATGTCAAATCCTCCCTTGTTAATGCAGTAATTGATATACATCCATTATATCAGAAAAATTCAAACATTTGAATTGTTTGCATTTTTTCGGAAAAATGATATAATATATAAAACATCTGATTAGGGGGGATCAACATGAATGTTCTTTCGATAGTAGGGAGTCCTATAAAGAACGGCGTTACAGAAAAGCTTGTTGATGAGCTTACAAAAGGAATAGCGTCAAAAAACGATAAGGTGGAGATAAATAAACTGTTTTTGCAGAGGCAGGAAATAAAACCTTGCTTTGCATGCCAGACATGCCAGAAATTATTCAACGACAAGTGTGTCATCGAGGATGATATGGCAGACAATTATCCTAAGATACTGGCGGCTGATGTCCTCGTTTTCGCTACACCAATCTACTGGTGGAATGTATCCGCGCAGACAAAGCTTTTCATAGACAGGATGTATGCGCTGCTCCACAAGGATGACGTTTCGAATTTCGCGGGGAAAAAGGTAATACTCATAAATACCTACGGCGGTGAGAGGCCTAACTCAGGTCCCAAGATAGTGGACAGGATGTTCCAGGACATGTGCAAATATCTCAACATGGATCTGGTGGCAACAGTCGCTGTATATACCGGAAAGAACTCTGAAGAGGAAGTGCAGGAAGCCATGGAGCACCTGTTCGACCTTGGAGCAAAATTATAATTTAATGAATATGAAGGAGCTGCAGCAAAATTAAAGTTTTGCTGCAGCTCCTTCTGCGTTTAGTGTTTATTAATCTTCAAGTGAATGTATGAACAATCCTGATCTTAGCTTAGGTTCAAACCAGGTTGCTTTAGGAGGCATTACCTCTCCGGAATCAGCAACGGCCATGAGCTCCTGAACTGAACAAGGGTATACTGCGAAAGCAACCTTCATGTCTGTGTTTACCCTCACTTCCAGCTCGTCCATCCCTAGAACTCCTGCAACGAAGTCAAGTCTCTCGTCTGTCCTTGGGTCCTTTATTCCGAGGATAGGATCAAGGATATAGTTCTGGAGAACCACTACGTCGAGGCAGTTCACCGGATGGTCTGGATCATAGGTGCATTCTGCAGCTGTCAGCTTGTACCAGCTTCCGTTAAGGTACATTCCCAGCTCGTGGGCGCGTTCAGGCTTAAACTGGACACCCTCGGGGCATTTCTCAACCCTGAAATTCTCGGCAACCTTTGCAAGGAATTCCGCTTCCGTAAGGCCGTTGAGGTCCGTGACCAGCCTGTTGTAGTCCATTATGTTGAGGTTCTTGTCAGGGAACATAACAGCAAGGAAGTAATTGAACTCCTCTTCGCCTGTGTAGTTAGGGTTCTGCTTTCTTCTTTCCATGCACACCCTTGCAGCAGCGGCAGTCCTGTGATGGCCGTCCGCGATGTACAGGTTGTCAACTTTTTCGAACATATTGCTGAGGGCCTGGATCTTTGACGGATCGGAGATCGCCCAAACGAGATGTTCAACACCGTCGTCTGTTACGAAATCATACTCGGGAGCCAGGCTCATGGTTTCGTTGACAAGGTCATCGATTTCCTTCTGCCATCTGTAGATAAGGTATATCGTTCCTGTGTTTGCATTGCAGTAATCGATGTGGTAGCTGATGTCTGTTTCCTTCTCGGAACGTGTGAATTCGTGCTTTTTGATGTAATTGTTTACATAATCATCGACTGCCGTGCAACCGACTATGCCCGTTAGAACGCTGTCTCCTATGATCTGCTTGTAAACAAAGAGCATCGGCTTGTCGTCCTTCACAAGAACACCTTCATCAAGCATATGGTCAAGGAAATCCCTTGAATGTTTGTTCATGGTTCTTTTGCCGTTTTCGTCAAGTTCAACTTCCGGGCTGTAGAGATGCGGGCTTGTCACATGGAAAAATGCGTATTCGTTTGTCTCTACTATCTCCTGAACTTTGTTTTTGTCCATAGAATCCATAGGAAGAATAGCTACTTTGTCTGCTATGTCTGTCCTGGGTTTGAGCCTTTTAAATGGTTTTACTGTTGCCATATCGGTATCCTCCAAATAATAAATGTGTGATAGATATATTTGATGTAACCGGCAGAATGTGTTCCCAGTCTGCCGGTTACAAATTTGTTAGCTAAAAAATTCGATTATTATGCTTGCGGTCTCTTCGCCGATCCTCTTCTGGGCTTCAGATGTTGAAGCGCCTATGTGAGGAGTTACGGAGACGTTCGGATGATTTATGAGGTCCAGGTTCTTTGAAGGTTCTTCCTCGAAAACATCGATTCCCGCTCCTGCAATTTTGCCTGAATTCAGGGCGTCCAGGAGTGCTTTTTCCGAAACGACGCCGCCTCTTGCGCAGTTGATCAGGTACGCTCCGTCCTTCATCATAGCGATCTCGTCTGCCCCGATTACAGGTTTGCCTGTGAACGGAACATGAAGCGACAGGAAGTCCGATCTCCTGAGGACATCTGCAAACTGGCAGTATTCATAGGTGCAGTTCTGAGCTTCGCCTATGATGTCGGTGTAGAGCACGGTCATGCCAAGAGCCTCAGCTTTTTTTGCAACCTCCCTGGAGATCCTTCCGAAGCCTACTAGTCCAAGAGTCTTTCCTGCAAGCTCGATGCCCTTGTATTTTTTCTTTTCCCATTTGCCTTCTCTCATCGTAACGTTTGAAGCTGCGATGAACCTTGCAAGCGCAAACATGTGGCCTATTGCGAGCTCCGCAACGGAAGCGCTGCTGGAGTTCGGAGTGTTTGTAACCTTGATGCCGTTTTCCATCGCGTATGCGACATCAATATTGTCCACTCCAACGCCTGCGCGTATGACGAGCTTCAGTCTTCCGCCTTTAACTGCAGCATCGATTACAGGCTTTCTTACCTTTGTTGCAGATCTTACGACAAGGACATCATAATTCTTGAGTTCCTCGCCGAGCTGCTCTGGTTCATAAAACTGTTCAACGAGCTCGAAGCCCGATTCGCGGAGTTTTGCTGCCGCTGATTTATCTATGCCGTCTGAGGCAAGTATTCTAACCATGGTAAAATCCTCCTAATCTGACCTGAAGCCATTATTTCAGGCCCAGTATGTCTTCTATCTCTCTCAGCAATGCCTCAAGGCCTTCCTTTGAGCATTCGGCCATGTGCGCGATTCTGAACGTGTTTTCCTTCAGTTTGCCGTAGCCGTTTGATATCTGGTAGCCTCTGTTTCCGAGCTCCTTGTTAAGGTCGCCTACGCTGAAGCCTTTTGTGTTCTTTATTACTGTGAGAGTGTTTGAAAGGTAGCCTTCCATTGTGAATATCTCAAAGTATTTCCTTGCCCATTCTCTTACGAGCTCAGCGCATTCCAGATGTCTTCTGTATCTGTTGTCAAGACCTTCAGCAAGCATTTTGTCTAGCTGGTAGTCCAGTGCGAACATGTGCGAAAGGGAAGGGGTTGACGGATACTGGTAGTCTTTTTTCTGGATATAGTCGTAAAGCGCAAGCAGGTCGAAGTACAGGCCCCTGTGAGGAACTGTCTTTGCTCTTTCTACAGCCTTCTGTGACATCGAGCATATTGCTAATCCTGGAGGAAGAGAAAGTGCTTTCTGGGTTGAAGTAATGCATATGTCCACGCCGAGCTTGTCCACCTCTATATTTGTTCCGCCCATCGAGCTCACAGTATCGAGGCAGTATACAACCTCAGGGTATTTCTTCATGACCTCGGCTATCTCTTCAACAGGATTCATTATTCCTGTGGAAGTCTCGTTGTGCGTGATGCATATCAGGTCATATTTTCCGGTAGCAAGAGTCTTGTCAACAAGTTCAGGAGTTGTAGGTGTGCCCCATTCAACTTCGAATTTATCTGCAGGAACGTTGTTTGCTGTTGCCATTTCATACCATCTATTTCCAAACGCTCCTACTGAAAACACAGCAGCCCTTTTGGCAGTGCATGAGCGGACGGCGCCTTCCATCAAGCCGCTTCCTGAAGAAGTTGAAAGAATTATCTCTTCCTTGGTGTTGAAGACTTTTCTCATCTTATCGCTGATGCCTCTCTGGAGTGCAGATGCTTCTTTGCTTCTGTGGCCGATCATAGGCGTAGCCATTTTTTGAAGTACATCTTCAGTTACATCAACAGGTCCTGGGATGAATAACTTTTTTTGCATAAAAAAACCCTCCTAAAGTGTATATGTATGTGAATAACATAACTATTAATTATTGTACACCATCTTTCACAAATATAACAGACCAAATCGGCAAAGTAAAGTAAAATATACTACACGAATTTACGATATATTATATGCTATTTATAAAAATTTGCTTATTAGTGAAATAATTGGCAGTTCTTCACGGGCGGCTTTTATATGATATAATATACATATAAAATAATCGGAGGTGCTCTTTATGGCAGTTTTTCATGAGAAGGATTTTGAAGGAATCGAATTGCACGGCGAAGGAATAAAGGATGTTGTCAAGAAATCCATCGTCACGCCTAAGGAAGGCTGGGAAGGTCAGGTTATGCGTGTCTTTGAAATGGGGGAAGGCGGACATACTCCAAAGCATACGCACCCATGGTACCACGTGAACTATGTACTCGAAGGAAAGGGCACGCTGTACATGGACGGGGTTGAATACGAGGTTGAGGCAGGTTCGTACGCCTACGTTCCGGAACATTCGATCCACCAGTTCTCAAACACGGGCAAAGGAAAATTCAGGTTCATATGCATAGTTCCGGAAGAAGGGGACTTATAGCAGCAAAAAGGAGTGTTTTCACACTCCTTTTTATTTTACATCTATTATTTCACCGTTCGTTATCTCGAGAAGGTCCTGAGGCGTAAGGCAGAATACCGCATTGGGCGTTCCGGCGGCAGCCCATATCACCTTGTGCTCCATCAGATCCTCATCTATATACGTTACAATATCCTTTTTGTGGCCAACCGGCGGAATCCCTCCTATGACAAAGCCTGTTTCCTCAAGCACGAAATCGGAATCCGGCTTTTCGACCTTTTCCCCGACTACTGCCTTCAGCTTTCTTTCACTGACCCTGTTCTCTCCGCTGGCTATGACAAGGATCGCGGTCTCTGAGTCCTTGCCTCTGAATACTATCGACTTTGCAATCTGTGAAACCTCGCAACCTATTGTGTCGGCAGCTTCTTGTGATGTCCTTGTTGAACCTGGCAGCTCCACAACCCTCAATTCAAGATTATGCTCATTGAGTGCACATTGAACCCGCTGGGCACTACTACTAAGGCTTTCTGACATAAGATTCCTCCTAAAATAATGACTGTAAATTGATATTTGTATAATATTATAACACAGATTGAACATTCAGGCGCAACCATATAAAAATCAAATGAAATCCCGTAGGCAGGATTGAGTGCTGAATACCGACGATTCCTCTTCTTTTCTCCAGTTTTCACCTCAGTCTGTCAACATATGGAGGAAAGCGGGCGCTCCTGGCGAATTAATAATTATGATCTGCGATTTGAAAAGGAGGATGGAAATGAAGTATGAATGGAGAAAAGCTGACAAGAAATATTACCTTCCAAAAAATAAACCTGAAATAGCCAGGATTCCGCCAATGAAATTCTTCATGCTGGACGGCAGGGGGAATCCGAATGGTGAAGCGTTTTCGGAGGCGGTGGGAGTGCTCTATTCGCTTGCCTATGCAGTGAAGATGATGCCTAAATCAGGCGAAACGCCTGAAGGCTACTTCGACTATACGGTATTTCCCCTTGAGGGGATATGGGACCTTGATGCCAGCGAAGGCAACCGAGAAAAACTTGACAAGGACAAGCTCATCTATACTATCATGATAAGGCAGCCTGATTTCGTAACGGCAGAGCTGGCGAATAAGGTCATTGAACAGGTGAAGAAGAAGAAATATAACCCTCTGCTCGAAAAGGCGAGGTTCGGTGAAATCTCGGAAGGCACCTGCGTACAGATGATGCACATCGGGAGCTACGACAGTGAGCCTGGGAGCTTCATGGAAATGAACAGGTTTTGCGAAGAGAACGGGCTGGTCAGGACCGAGATGAGGCACAGGGAGATCTACATATCCGATGTGAGGAAGACCGAGCCTTCAAAGCTGAAGACGGTTCTCAGGATAAAAGTTAGGGAGAAACAACAGAAGGAGGGGATGGATTAATGGCCATAAAAGAGATACTGCTGCTCGGAAATGAGAACCTGTACAGGGTGTGCAGCGAGGTACATGAGGGGGAAGCGGAGAAGGCAAAACGGATTGTTGCGGACCTTCACGACACGATGCTTGAGTTCAGGAGGAAGTACGGCTTCGGAAGGGCCATAGCAGCGCCGCAGATTGACGAGCCGTACAGGATCCTGTACATGAACTTCGACGGGAATCCGATTGCATTCATAAACCCCGTGATAGGCTTTCCCGATGAGGAGAGTTTCGAAATGTGGGATGATTGCATGAGCTTCCCCGGGCTCGAGGTGAGGCTGGAGAGGCACAAAAGGTGCACTGTGCGGTACAGGGATCTTGAGTGGAAGGAGTGCTCGATCGAATTCGAAGGCGATCTGGCTGAGCTTTTCCAGCACGAGTATGACCATCTGGACGGGATACTGGCCGTGCAGAGAGCGCTGGACAAAAAGGCCTTCAGGATTAACAGGAGCAAGTCGGGATGCTTTTAGATCGTTAATAATTATACAAATGTTTCTCAGGGGTGCATCCATATGCACCCTTTATTTGACAGGAAATTTAGCGCATATTTCATATCTTTCCAAAGTTCGAAGCTCAAGGTTTGTGCAATATTGCTGCAAACGGCATTGCAAAGCGGTTTGAGGGGGTTTGGACAAAATGAAATCCAGTTTTGTAAAAAACCATATGGGATTTTAAAAAAAACTCATGTTAATTTTCAGATTATTATTGATTAATTTTCTGTCACGATTTATAATGATTGTGGAATATGAAATAAATAATTTGGATGAACGCAACGCGAGACAACATTTAATGTTGACCGAAGGAGAAATGCTGCAGCTTCACATCTGCACCAGAAGCTCTCAGGTAAAAATAACGCTGCGGGACAATACTCTGAAAAGACTGCTTAAATGCAGAACCGGCGGTGTAAGATATTATATATCGAAACTCTCAGGTAAAAAAACAGGGGACAGTGGTGCGGC
Organism: Bacillota bacterium; assembly: GCA_017861315.1. Lineage (GTDB taxonomy): Bacteria > Bacillota > Clostridia > Clostridiales > Clostridiaceae > UBA699. Next base: position 27,021 of record JAGFXP010000024.1, read on the forward strand.
TTACTTTTCGCGCCCTGTCCTTTTTATTTCCAAAAATATGTTCAGGGGGTATTAGAATGGATCAATTAAAGAAAACACCACTATTCGACAGCTACGGAAAATACGGCGGAAAGGTAATCGATTTTGCAGGCTGGGCACTGCCTGTGCAGTTCGAGGGAATAACGCAGGAGCACGAAGCGGTAAGGAATGCGGCAGGACTCTTCGATGTTTCGCATATGGGAGAAGTGGACGTTACCGGCAAGGATGCATTTGAATTTGTGCAGAACCTGGTCGCAAACGATGTAAGCGTTTTAGCTGACAACCAGGTGCTCTACACACCGATGTGCTATGAAGACGGAGGAACAGTCGACGACCTCCTGGTTTACAGGTTCGGCGAAGAGCATTACTATCTGGTAATCAACGCAGGGAACATAGACAAGGACTTCGAATGGATGAAGGCAAACAAAGGAAACCTCGATGTAAAGCTTGACAATATTTCTGACCAGGTATCGCAGCTTGCAATCCAGGGTCCTAAAGCTCAGATGGTGCTCCAGAAGCTCACCGACACTGATCTTGACAGCATAAAATTCTTCCACTGCGACAGGAACGTAACGGTTTCAGGAGTTAAGTGCATGGTATCAAGGACCGGCTACACAGGTGAAGACGGATTCGAAATATACACCGGCAACATAGGCGTAGTCAAGCTGTGGGATGATATCCTGGCAGCAGGAAAGGAAGACGGCTTAAAGCCGATCGGACTTGGCGCAAGGGATACATTGAGATTTGAAGCTGCACTGCCTCTCTACGGCAACGAGCTTTCAGCAGAAGTATCTCCGCTTGAAGCAGGGATAGGATTCTTCGTTAAACTCGGCAAAGACCACTTCATAGGCAAAGAAGCGCTGGCTAAGCAGAAGGCCGAGGGCCTGAAGAGGAAAACGGTGGGCTTTGAAATGAAGGAAAGATCAATACCTAGGCACGGCTATGAAGTGTATGCAGGAGAAGAAAAAATCGGCGTAGTCACAACCGGTTATGCGGCTCCGACAGTCAAGAAGAATATCGGCCTTGCTCTTATAGACGCAAAACACGGCGATCTCGGGACACAGCTGAGCATAAAGGTAAGGAACAAGATGGTGCCTGCAGAAGTTATCAGCAAAAAGTTCTATACAAAGCAATACAATAAATAATATAATAAAT
>JAGFXP010000008.1 GCA_017861315.1 Bacillota bacterium
ATTATATTATATTATAAAAATACATACAATTCAATCAGGATTAGCCCTAAACCTTGTACTGGAGCAGCGAAACGACATCGTAGCCGCTAATCCTGTCCCTGCCCTTAAGTTCTGTGAGTTCTATGAGGAAACCCACGCTGTCTATCTCTCCGCCCGCTGATTCTATGAGCTTTATGACCGATTCTATGGTTCCGCCTGTTGCCAGCAGGTCGTCTATGATCGCAACCCTCTGGCCCTTCTTAATTGCGTCGGCATGTATCTCCAGATCGTCGCTGCCGTATTCCAGGTCGTAGGACATGCTCATGGTGTCGTAAGGCAGCTTGCCCTTCTTCCTCACAGGCACAAATCCCGCGCCTATCGCATATGCCAGCGGAGCGCCAAGTATGAATCCCCTGGCTTCAGGTCCAACAACAACATCGATCCCCTTGTCCCTGAAATATTCGGCCATGCTGTCGACAGCGTATTTGAAAGCTTCCTTGTCCTGGAGCAGAGTGGTTATATCCTTGAAGCTTATGCCTTCTATCGGAAAATCCTCGATGATCCTTATTTTTTCCTTTAAGTCCATATATGTACCTCCTAGATTAGGTTGACCTGCTTATGTTTTATTTCTTTTTTAAGGTATTTAGCTATCTGCTCCGCCCTGTCGCTGCTTGCGGTAGTGAACAGCTCCACCATTATCCTTGCGTTGTCCACACCTCTTGAATTGTTCATGGAGGAGTGCCCGTTGCTTATTATCTTTTCAACCACGTCAGGATCTACCAGGTCGGTCTTGTTTGACTTCATGATAGCTCTTAGTCCGTAATTGTTTGTCTGCTTGAGACGGTGCATGCCCTCTTCGACGATTATCCTGTTCTCGTCGTGGAAGGTCTGCGTCTTTGACACGGTGCCGATCATTACAAGATCCAGGTATTTGTCGATGCGCTTCATTCGGTAGTACACAGAAATCGCCTGGGAAAGCTTGTATGCAAGCCCGACTGCAGTAAGCCCCTTGAAAGGATACCTGCAGCTTTTCTTTTTCGGATTTATTATGATCGATTTTGTGCTTGCTTCTTCAAAATCGTGGTAGTCTGTCACTATTATGTCCACATCATTCTCTGTGAAAGGATCCATTCCGCTAAATGAGTTTGCACCGCAGCCCACGGTAATAATCAGGCGCACGCCCAAAAATCTGAAGCTCTTCTTCATATTCTCAGAATCGGCATAAAAATCGCCTTCGGTCTGATCTGATATGAAGTATTCAACGTCAGCATTCAAATATCTCAGGACAAGAAGGAGAACGGAAACAGCCGTAACCCCGTCAATATCATGGTATCCATATATGACTATTTTTTCTCTGTTGTTAACAGCCCTTACGATTCTGTCGACGGCAGCACTCATCCCGTTAAGAAGAAAAGGATTGTACATGCCGAAGAGACCGTAGAAATGTAAACATTCCCCATTTTTCTCCATAATATTTCATCCTCCAAAGATATAGAAAACACTTATATTATAATTGAATTTGACCCATTTGACAAATTCTTTATTGCCCTTATTTCAAATAAAATAATCCGGAAAATGGTTAATTCCGGATTATTGATAGATATCTACTTGTTTTTTGCAGAATTTGACTTTCTCTTCTTGCTATAGTTTTTCAATATAACCCACATCGGGCTTGCAATGCATATTGAAGAGTAACATCCAGCAGCTACTCCCACCAGCAGAGGCATCGAGAAATTCCTTATTGCAGGTACGAAAATGTAAACTGCCGCTAGAGTGATCAATACTGTCATGACTGTATTAATTGATCTGGCAAGAGTCTGTGTAATGCTGGCATTTGCGAGGTAAGCCAGGTCGTTTAACCTGATATACCTCTGGTTTTCCCTGATCCTGTCGAACACTACAATGGTGTCATGCACTGAATATCCTATAACTGTCAGTATCGCAGCGATAAAACTGGAATCAACCGGCACTCTAAACACTGAGTATACAGCCAGCATTATGAGTACGTCATGAACAATGCTTATTATTGCTGCGACTCCAAAATTGAATTCGAATCTTACACCTATGTATATAAGAATAGCTATGCATGCTATTAAAACAGCTTGTACGGCCTTGGACTTTGTCTCAGCTCCGATGGACGCTCCTATCAATTCCTGGCTTGTAAGGCTGCTGCCGGCGTATTGTGCCTTGATGTCGCTGACGATAGACGCAATATTCTCAGAAGTGAGGTTTGCGCTCTTTATCTCTATTGAAGTGTTGTTGATCACAGTGCTTGTATATTCAGTTGAATATTTCCCAATAATTGCATCAACATCTGACTTTTCAAATTCCTGCCCCATGTTTATTTCTGTAGCCGTTCCGCCTTTGAAATCCAGCCCGTATTCCAGGCCTCTTGTGGCAAATGAAAACAATCCAATTAATATTATAATGAACGATACGGCAAACCATATCCTGGTTTTCTCGATTATCTTAAGCATACTATTTACCTCCCCTTCTAAAGTCATGGACTCCAAAGGTTCCGATGGCCCATTTCTTGTTGAACCATCCCATATTTACCGCCAGACTCATTAGATATCTGCTGAAAGTTATGGCAGTAAACAAACTTATTGCAACACCCACTATAAGGGTGAGTGCGAATCCCTTGACGGAGCCTGATCCCAAAGAGTAGAGTATTATAGCCGTGATTATAGTTGTAACATTGGAGTCTCGAATAGAAGTCCATGCCCTATGGAATCCTGCGTCTATAGCCGCTTTAGTGGACTTTCCGCTCTTCAGCTCCTCCTTGGTCCTCTCAAAGATAAGAATGTTGGCATCGACCGCCATACCTACTGTAAGGAGGAATGCCGCTATTCCCGAAAGAGTAAAGGTCACTTGAAGCGAAGCAAATGCTATCAGAACAAGAAGCATGTATAGTATGAGCGCTATATCCGCTAAGAGTCCCGGAATCCTGTAGTACAGTATCATCAGGAGAAGCACTATGCCGATTCCAACCTCTCCGGCAGTGACGCTAAGAGGAAGGGCGTTGGCACCTAGGGACGCTCCCACGGTCTTGACTTCAACAGCTTTCACTGTTACCGGGAGCGCACCTGAGTTAATAATGTCCGCCTGTCTCTGCGCTTCCTTAAGGCTGCTGCTTCCTGTTATGACAGCCTGGCCGTTCGTGATAATCGCCTGAACAGTAGGATTTGTGAGCATCTCGTCATCCATGTAGATTGCGATCTGCTGGTTCAGGTACTTCTTTGTGGCTTCCGCAAACTTGGCTGTGCCGTCAGAGTTCAGCTCAAGGCTTATGGTAGGCTCGTTGCCGCTGTTTGTGTCAATGAAGGCAGAAGCCTTCTTGACGTCCTTTCCCGTGAGCAGTGTGGTTCCGTCAGGACCAACGAACTTAAGCTCGCCGGTTTTGGCAACGCTGTTGAGGACTTCCTGGGCATCGAACTCGCCCGGTATCTCTATCCTTATCCTTTTGCTGCCTTCCTGCGACACAACTGTTTCGCTTACACCCATCTTGTTGACCCTCATGGACAGAAGCTCTATTGTCCTGTTCATGGTTTCCTGATCCACGGTATCCTCCTGGATTTCCTCGAGTACCGAGACTCCTCCCTGAAGATCCAGTCCCCTGTTTATGGTCTCGCTGAAAGGTTTGAACCGGTACCCTCCAAGCTCTATGCCATAAATTCCTGCATACGCTAAAACTCCTATCATTATCACTAGCAGTGTAAAAATAATTGTACTTTTAGCTCTAGACTTCATTTTTGTCCCCCTTTGCGAAGTTTATTCCATGAATTTAGACTTTAATGCAATGGCGCACTCCACTCTCTTTTTCTGCATTTCGCAGCCCAGCTTGTAAGGGATGTGCATGTCCCCGTTGAAATTGTAGTTGTTAGCCTGACATCCTCCGCTGCAGTAGAATCTTGCCCAGCATTCCTCGCATTCAGGCTTGTTGTATATATGTGCGTTCTTGAATTCATCAGCGATGCTCATGTCCAGCTCTTCGCTGTCCAGGCTTCCCATCCTGAATTTTTCATTTCCTACGAACTGATGGCATGGGTAAACATCCCCGTCCGGAGTTATTGCCACGTACTCGTGTCCGGCTCCGCAGCCGGAAATCCTCTTGTACACGCAGGGTCCTCCCTGAAGGTCGATGTTAAAGTGGTAGAATTTGAACTCATTGCCTTCTGCACGCCTCTTTACCATCTCATCGAAAAGCTTGTCGTACTGCCCGAATATTTCCGGCAGGTCCTCCTCCCTCAGCGAGAGTGGGTGTTCGACCGGCAGAACCACGGGCTCGACTGATATCTCGTCGAAACCGGCTTCGGCCAAATGCTTTACGTCTTCGAAGAAATCGGTGTTGGCCCTTGTGAAGGTTCCCCTTGCATAGTACTGCTTGCCCTTGTCCCTTATCTCGACCATTTTTTTGATCTTCGGGAGTATGCTGTCGTAGGAGCCGCTTCCGTCAACCCTCATCCTTACAAAGTCGTTTACTTCTTTTCTTCCATCTATGCTCAAAACAATATTGCCCATGTTTTTATCGAGGTAATCCATGATCTCATCAGTGAGCAATGTTGCGTTTGTTGTCATCGTAAACCTGATGTTCTTATTATAAGCCTTTTCGGCTTCCTTTGCATAGTCAACGATAGCCTTTACAGTGTCGAAAGCTATGAGAGGCTCTCCGCCGAAGAGGTCCACTTCTATGTTCCTTCTAGGGCCTGACATCCTGAGCACGAAATCTATCGCTTTTTTCCCGGTTTCTGCGGACATGAGCATCCTTTTGCCCTTGTATTCGCCTTCGTCTGCGAAGCAGTACTTGCATCTCAGGTTGCAGTCGTGGGCTATGTTCAGGCACAGTGCCTTTATGAATGAAGGCTCGTCCCCTGAGTTCATCGCTATATCTCTATATAAATCCTCTGAATAAAGGCTTCCTTCATCTTCAAGCTCCTTTATTTCATCGTAAGCTTCCTCTATCTCTGCTGTGTCGTATTTCGAGCATAGCCTTTTTACAGTTTCCTCTTTTGAGTCCAGTCTATTGTCGTCCAGAATATCATATACTAGTTCATCAATTACATGAACGGATCCAGAGTTGACATCTACCGCGTAGAAATCCCCGCCCTGGACGAATTTGTGAATCTTGGCCATTTTTTTCCTCCCAACCGGTTTAAGACAGTTTTAAAGCAGTAACAATAAGTTACTGCTTTATCATTAATTTTCGCAAGCTAAATTTGCTACTGTACAGGATGTCTTGCAGGCTGACTGGCATGAGTTAGCGCATTCTTTACAACCTGGCTTGTTCAAACTGTTCTTTATGTTTTTCTTGTTTACTGTTTTTATGTGTTTCATGAAAAACTCCTCCATTCATTAAACTTATGGTATAGATTATAACATAAAGGTTTTTCATAATCAAACCCTAAGCGCCGCAGTTCAGCACTTTGTGCTGGCTGCGGCTTGTGCATGCTGGATTAAAACTCTTTGTTTTCTTCCACCTTGACGTCTTTTGCTTCGGCCTCTTCTTTAACAGGCTCTTTGACAGGCTCCTTTGCAGCAGCTGTGTTGTCCTTCACCTTGTCCAGTACCGCCGCCTTAACTATCTTTATCCTTGTCCTGTCCGGACCCGTCTGGATTATGAAGGAATCCTCCGAAATGTTCACTATCTTTCCTATTATGCCGCCTTTGGTTATGATTTCGTCGTTCACCTTCAGGCTTGCCATCATGCTGTCGAATTCCTTCTTCCTCTTATTCTGAGGAACAATTAGTACGAAGTAAAGAACTGCGGTCATCAGTATCAACGGCAGCAATTGCTTGAATACATCCATTTGCTCACCTCCCAAATTTTATTATATTAATAATAACCCAATATTGGTTCAGAAACCATATGGATTTACAAATAAGTTCAATTCCTACGCTCTCCCCTGCCACTGCTCCAGCTTGGCTTCCTTGTAGTCCTTGAAGTAACCGCCCTCTATGGCGGCCCTGATCTCCGCCATCAGGTTGTTGTAGAAATACAGGTTGTGCAGAACGCACAGCCTCATGGCCAGCATCTCCTTGGCCTTGAAAAGGTGCCTTATATACGCCCTGGAGTAGTCCCTGCAGGCAGGGCACTGGCAGCCCTCGTCTATAGGGCTTGAATCCATCTCGAACTTGCTGTTGAAAAGATTTATCTTTCCCTGCTTGGTGAATACGTGGCCATGCCTTCCGTTCCTTGCAGGAAGAACGCAGTCGAAGAAGTCGACCCCCCTGTCCACAGCCTCGAGTATGTTGCTCGGGAGCCCGACACCCATGAGGTATATGGGCTTGTCCTGCGGCAGATGGGGAACTACGGCTTCTATCATCCTGTACATCTCGTCGTGGGTTTCACCTACGGCCAGACCGCCGATGGCGTAGCCGTCAAGGTCCATCCTGGAAATGGTCTTTGCATGCTCAGCCCTGATGTCTTCGAACACACCGCCCTGGTTAATGCCGAAGAGCATCTGCTGCTTGTTGATGGTGTCCGGCAGGCTGTTGAGCCTGTCCATCTCCTCCTTGCATCTGTGGAGCCACCTGGTGGTCATGTCCACCGATTTCCTCACGTATTCCTTCGGCGAAGGATTCGCCACGCACTCGTCGAAGGCCATGGCTATTGTAGAGGCCAGGTTGCTCTGGATCTGCATGCTTTCCTCCGGGCCCATGAATATCTTCCTGCCGTCTATGTGGGAGTTGAAGCTCACGCCTTCCTCCTTGATCTTTCTTATGTGGGCCAGGGAAAACACCTGGAATCCGCCTGAATCTGTGAGTATCGGCCTGTCCCAGTTCATGAATTTGTGAAGTCCTCCCAGCTGCTTTATAACCTTGTCGCCAGGCCTCAGGTGCAGGTGGTATGTGTTGGAGAGCTCGACCTGGCAGCCGATCTCTTTTAAATCAACGGTTGATACGGCTCCCTTGATCGCAGCCAGGGTCCCGACGTTCATGAAGACCGGTGTCTGGATCGTTCCGTGGCAGGTCTTGAACTCGCCCCTTCTTGCGTTGCCGTCCTTTTTCAATAGTTTGTACATTTATAAATACTCCTTTAACGCTTATATTACTTAATGAATATGGCATCCCCGAAGCTGAAAAACCTGTATTTTTCCTTCACGGCTGTCTCGTAAGCATGCATTATGAATTCCCTCGAGGAAAGCGCGCTGACCAGCATCAGCAGCGTTGACTTGGGGAGATGGAAATTTGTTATCAGCGCATCCACTATCCTGAACTTGTATCCCGGATATATGAAAATGTCAGTCCAACCGGACTGCTCCCTTACCCTGGAATCCTCTCCGCCGATAGTTTCAAGCGTCCTTGTGGATGTGGTACCCACGGCGATGACCCTCTTCCCGTTTTCCTTGCAGCTGTTTATTGTATCTGCACTCTCCTTTGAAAGGGAGTAGTACTCCGAATGCATCACATGTTCGTCTATGTTGTCGACCTTCATAGGCCTGAAGGTTCCGAGCCCCACGTGGAGCGTGAGGAATGCAAGCTTCACGCCCTTATCCTCTATCTTCTTCAGGAGCTCCTCCGTGAAATGGAGGCCGGCGGTAGGCGCTGCAGCCGAACCCCGCTCCTTTGAATACACGGTCTGGTACATCTCCTTGTCTTCCAGCTTTTCCTTAATATACGGCGGCAGCGGCATCTGTCCCAGCCTGTCAAGGACCTCCTCAAATATGCCGTCGTATTCGAACCGCACAATCCTGCTCCCCTCTTCGCCCAGGTCTACAACCTGCGCCTTGAGTTCGCCGTTCCCGAATATGAACCTGCTGCCGATCTGGGCCCTTTTCCCGGGCTTCACAAGCGTTTCCCAGAGATCCTTTTCCTTTCTCTTCAGCAGCAGAAACTCCATCTTTCCGCCTGAGCCTTCCTTGACCCCGAAGAGCCTTGCCGGCAGCACCCTTGTGTCATTAAGCACCAGGCAGTCGCCTTCATTTAGGTAGTCGACCACATCCCTGAAAACCTTATGCCCTATATTCCCGCTTTGTTTATCCAGCACCATGAGCCTGGCCTCATCCCTTTTCTCAATGGGATGCTGGGCTATGAGCTCCTCGGGCAGATAAAAATCAAAATCGCTAACCTTCACCTTATTCTTCCTTTCTCGTCTTGTTCAGGTGCCTGTACGCCCTGTCTGTTGCCATCCTTCCCCTGGGGGTCCTTATTATGAACCCTTTCTGCAGGAGGTAAGGCTCATAAACGTCCTGGATCGTGTCGAGCTCTTCGCCTATGAAATAAGAGAGCGTCTCGACCCCTACAGGGCCTCCCTTGAAGTTGTCTATTATTGCATTCAGTATCTTGTTGTCGATACCGTCGAAGCCTTCCTTGTCCACATCCAGAAGCTTAAGCGCCTCCCTGGCTGTATCGATGCTTATGATGCCGTTTCCCCTTACGTCAGAATAGTCCCTGACCCTTTTGAGCAGCCTGTTCGCGATTCTCGGCGTGCCCCTGGATCTTCTTCCTATCTCGCAGGCGGCGTCCTCTTTGACCTCGACGCCGATGATCCTTGAAGACCTGACAATTATATCCCTCAGCTCATCCTCCTCATAGTATTCCATAGGGCAGAGCATCCCGAACCTGTCGCGGAGCGGAGATGTAAGCATGCCGACCCTTGTTGTGGCGCCTATGAGCGTGAAAGCCGGAAGGTCAAGCCTTATGGACTTTGCCGAGGCCCCCTTTCCGATGACTATGTCGAGGGCGCAGTCCTCCATTGCCGGGTACAGTATCTCCTCCACAGACCTGTTGAGCCTGTGTATTTCGTCTATGAAAAGGACGTCATTGCTGCTAAGGCTGGTGAGTATGGCTGCAAGGTCACCGGCCCTCTCAATTGCCGGTCCCGAGGTGACTTTGAGCGTGCCTCCCATTTCCTTTGCGATTATGTTGGCGAGTGTCGTCTTTCCAAGACCCGGAGGTCCGTAAAGCAGCACATGGTCAAGCGCCTCGCCCCTCATCTTTGCCGCCCTTATGAATATGTCAAGCTTCTCCTTGACTTTCCTCTGTCCTATATAGTCCCTGAGTTTCTGAGGCCTCAGCCCGTATTCTATTTCCGAATCCTCCGTTGTGTTAACGGGAGCGACTATCCTGTTTTCCATCTAAAAACCTCCTTAGCCCATAAGGTATTTGAGACATTTCTTGATTATGTTCTCTACCGAACCCTTCTGGTCTACTTCCTTCAGAGCCTTTGATGCTTCCTTCTCGGTGTAGCCCAGCGCGAGCAGTGCGTCCATAGCTTCCCTGGAGGATGCTGCAGCAGCTGCAGCCTCGAGGCTTACAGCTCCTCCCGCCGCCGCGGCAGTACCAGCTTCAACCTTGTCCTGCAGCTCCAGTATTATCCTCTGGGCCATCTTCTTGCCTATCCCGGGAGCCCTCATTATTGTCTTCTCATCCTTCGATGCGATGGCGTATTTCAGGTTAAGCACACTGCAGATGGACAGCAGAGAAAGGGCCGCCTTTGATCCTACGCCTGTTATTGTCAGCAAAAGGTTGAACATCGCCAGCTCATCCCTGGTCAGAAATCCGTAAAGGCCTATGAAATCCTCCCTCACGATCTGCTGAAGGAATAGCTTTACCTCTTCGTTTGTCTGAGGAAGCTGCGACATTGTGCTGCCCGATGTGAATATTTTGTACCCTATTCCGCTGTTTTCAACGACTATGTAATCCCTGTTCATACCTGTGTATTTCCCTATTATATATTCATACATACCCAATTCTCCCGAATCAACATTTTAACATATATTACTTTAACATTATAGCATATTTTTTGAACAAATATCAGTTCGCCTGACATTTGGTGTTGACATGTCATTGGAGCCATGTTAATATAAAAGCGAAATGGACTAATCCACCATGCCACGTTTGCAGTCCATTTTCTTAACCAATTAGTCCTATTTATATTTTGCGAGGTGATTAACATGGAAAAGGAAAGCGAAATCAAACAAATCAACACTTCTGAACTTATAGTGAAATGTCTCGAGAACGAAGGTGTGGAATACATATTCGGCATCCCCGGGGAAGAGAACATAGCTTTTATGGATGCGCTGAAGGATTCGCCGTCAATAAAATTCATAACGACACGCCATGAACAGGGCGCTGCATTTATGGCTGACGTTTACGGAAGGCTTACCGGAAAGCCGGGCGTGTGCCTTGCAACTCTCGGCCCCGGAGCAACAAACCTAATGACAGGCGTTGCAGACGCCAACCTGGACGGAGCTCCCCTTGTGGCCATCACAGGCCAGGCAGGAACTGACAGAATGCACGTCGAGTCCCACCAGTACCTTGACCTTGTGGCAATGTTCGCGCCAGTGACCAAGTGGAACAAGCAGGTCGTAAGGCCTGATACCGCTCCGGAAATCGTTAGAAAAGCATTCAAGACAGCAGTCAGCGAAAAGCCTGGCGCTGTTCATATAGACCTGCCGGAAAACATAGCCGCCATGCCTGTTGTCGGCGAGCCGCTGAAGCATGGCGATATGGAAAAGAGCTTTGCATCATACAGCAGCATAGAAAAGGCTGCCGTTGCCATATCGAGGGCTGAGAGGCCTGTCATACTTGCCGGAAACGGAGCCGTCAGAAACAATGCATCATCAGCGCTGATCAAAATGGCCGAAATGCTCAACATCCCGGTAGCCAACACATTCATGGGGAAAGGCCTGATCCCGTACACAAACAAGCTTTCGCTATGGAGTATAGGCCTCACCCAGAGAGACTTCGTGAACAGGGTCATAGAAAATGCCGACCTTGTTATAGCGGTAGGCTACGATCTGATCGAGTACGCTCCCAAGAAATGGAACCCTAAGGGAACCACACGGATCATACACATCAGCCAGGCCAACGCCGAGATAAACAAGTGCTACACCCCCTATGTAGAGGTTATCGGCGACATAGCCGACTCGCTGTACGAGATAACAAGGCGCTCGTCAAAGCACGAAAAAATTGACTACGCGCTTGAAGTGAGAAAAGATATAGCGGACGACTACGAAGCCTATGCCGCTGACAGCAGCTTCCCCATGAAGCCACAGAAGATACTGTATGACCTGAGGCAGGTCATGGGTGAAGACGACATCGTTGTTTCAGACGTAGGCGCCCACAAAATGTGGGTGGCCCGCCACTACCACTGCCTCAAGCCGAATACATGCATAATGTCAAACGGCTTCGCATCGATGGGTATCGCGATCCCGGGAGCAGTCGCCGCAAAACTTGTAAATCCTGACAGGAAGGTAGTCGCAGTGACCGGAGACGGAGGCTTCATGATGAACAGCCAGGAGCTCGAAACAGCTGTCAGAATAGGAACGCCTTTCGTGGCTCTTATCTTCAGCGACAGCAGCTACGGCCTCATCAAATGGAAGCAGGAAGAAAAATATGGCGTGTCCAACAACATAAACTTCACAAACCCAGACTTTGTAAAGTATGCGGAAGCCATGGGACTCAAGGGCTACAGGGTAACCAAGGCCGAGGATCTCGTACCTATTCTCAAAGAAGCCCTGGAACTTAAAGTCCCTGCCATAATTGACTGCCCGGTAGACTACAGCGAAAATCTCAAGCTCTCAGAATTGCTGAAAGAACTGGAATAAACCTTAAAGAAAGAGGGTAAGAAAACATGAAAATGCTCCAACTGAAACCAAAGATTTTCAGGTTCGACAGCTTCGCAGACTTCTCCGTTTTTTTCAAAGCTGGCGCAGGCGACCTGGTGCTCACAAACGAATTCCTTCACGATTCCTTTCTGAAGCCTGCCGCTGCGGGCGCGGACTTCCTGTTCCAGGAGAAATACGGAGCAGGCGAACCTTCGGACAGCATGATAGATGAGATAAGGGGCGAAATGAAGGGCAAGGATTACAGAAGGGTCATCGCTGTCGGCGGCGGATCAGTCATCGATATCGCCAAGCTTCTGGTCCTTGATGCGGAATGCAGCACTCTGGATCTTTTTGAACGCAGAGCGCCTCTTGAAAAAAAGAGGGAGCTGATTATAATACCGACCACCTGCGGAACCGGCAGCGAGGTAACCAATATATCGATAGCGGAAATTAAGTCAAAGAATACAAAGATGGGGCTTGCAGACGATGTGCTCCTTGCGGATTATGCGGTGCTCATACCCGAACTGGTCAGGGGGCTCCCGTACAGGTTCTTCATAACCAGCTCCATCGACGCCCTTATCCACGCGATCGAGTCGTACGTATCACCCAAATCAAATCCATACACGGAGCTGTTCAGCGTTAAAGCTATCGAACTGATCCTGGGCGGTTACACGGATCTTTCGGAGAACGGTCCCGAGTACAGGCTCGAGATAATTGAGGACTTCATGACGGGTAGCAATTTTGCAGGCATCGCTTTCGGAAATACGGGCGTCGGAGCAGTGCACGCGCTCTCCTACCCTCTCGGAGCGGCATGCCATGTGCCTCACGGCGAGGCAAACTACCAGTTCTTCACCGAGGTATTCAGGGCTTACAGCCGCAGGAATCCCGAGGGAAAGATAAAGTCCCTCAACAGCATTCTGGCCGGCATCCTGGGAGTTCCTGAAGAGTCGGACATATACGCGGAGCTCTCGCGGCTTCTTGACAGGCTCCTCCCAAGGAAGCCCCTGAAGGAGTACGGCATGAAGGAAGCTGACATAGAGCTTTACACGGACAACGTTATCAAAACGCAGCAGAGGCTGCTGGCCAACAACTATGCTGACTTAAGCAGGGAAGAGATCAGGGACATATATAAAGCTTTGTATTAAAAGAAGAAACCACCCCGGGGTGGTTTCTTCCAATTCATTTCTTTTCCATGTTTTCGAGCTCTATGATAGTCATTATGGAATAGTTGGCCAGATCCATTAGCGTATCGATGATCGTCTCATCCTTGACTTCAGCCTCCTGCCTGATCAGCTGCTTGAACCTGTGGAGCTTGTCATCCAGCCTTATGGCCGGCATCGTGAGACCGTACTCCTGGAACCCTTCGCCGAAACTGTCCCCGTAATCCTTGTTTTTTGCTGCGTATAACTTGTTAAGCCTTTCGCATATCTCTCTGTGCCGGTCGATCTTTGACATTAGAATCTCCCTCCCGTTAACCTTTTTTCTTGAATTTCATATACATGTCCGTGAATGAGAGGATCAGCCCGATCGCAATCAGGCTATATCCAACATACAGGTTGTTCCCGAAGAATATCCCTGCCAATATGAACCCGAAGGCCAGAGCAGCCATGGGTGTAAGTCTCTTGTCCTTTGAGTTTCCGCCTGCCAGAAATACGAGTACAACCGCAATCAAGGCAGCCACCAGGGCTACAATAATATATATTTTTGCAAGACTCATTCAATATAACCTCCCGAAATCATCATTTGTTGAAGCCAACTATGTCAAGCAGCTCCTGGGGCCTGTCGATTATATATTCCGCGCCGTTCTCCTCGAGGAATTTCCTGTCCCTGTACCCCCATGTAACAGCTACGCATACGGTTCCCGAATTCCTTGCTGTTTCGATGTCTATTTCCATATCGCCTACATAAACAGCCTTTCCCGGGTCAGCCTCAAGCTCGCACAGCGCCTGAAAAACGGTGTCCGGCGCAGGCTTCAAGGCAGTATCCCTGGTCTGGCCGATCGCCACTTTTATATAATCCCCGAAAAACTTCTGTGTCAGCTCTTTTGTCGCGTTATCTATCTTGTTTGAGACAACCGCCATTTTATAGCCACCTTCATGTAGTTTCTTAACCGTTTCAGGTATACCTTCAAAAGGGTATGTCTTGTTCAGCATATTGCTGAAGTAGTGTAAGAAATAGTCCGCGAGGCATTTATCATATTCCGGATTCCTTTTGCCTCCGGGAATGGCGCGTTCCATGAGCTGTCCGGCTCCTTCTCCTACAAAGCTTCTTATTTCATCCCTGCTCCTCAGCGGGAATTTATGCTTCCCCAACATATAATTCATGCTGTCTGTTACATCATCCAGTGTATAGAGGAGCGTACCGTCAAGATCGAAAATGACGGCATCGAACTTCTTCATAATTATTCCTCCTGCAAAATCCCTATTTTTGTATTGAAAGCAGGTCTTCGCACCTGTCGTTCATGTATTTGTACGAGTCATAGACCCCCTGGTTGTAGAATTCCACAGCCAGTTCATCCATGATGAAATCAAGCATGAGGGCTGCTGCAAGGTCACCGAGCACCTCGTCCCTTTCCTCTGCAAAATACTCCTTCAGGCCGGAGATCATCTCTTCCCTTTTTTCCTTTGACAGTTTGATTTTGTCCTTATTTCTCATGGATATACTCCTTTTCGCACTTTTCGTCTTATACACTTATTGTACAGGCAATTGTATACTTTTTCAAACGGTCGCCATAATTATAATAAGGACAGCCGAAACAACAGGCTGAAAAACCTGCTGTTTCGGCTGTCCGGTATGATGTCTCTACACTTTACTATCTGTGTTCTGTGTTTGTATGAAGACTTACAACTCCCATTGGTCACATTACAGATATTAGCCTAAAGTTTCAAGACATTCATTGATATCTGATAAAGTTAAATCCATATGATCACTCCCTTTATTAATTTTTTTATTGCTGTTTAAGCATACAGCCTTTTGATGCGCAAAGCAATTAAGAACGTGTTATATTTCTGTTAATAATAGAAGGATATTTTTTGGGATATATCGAATACAACAGTAATGCCTGGAGGTGAAAATTTATGAGGGTGATAATTGCCGGCGGAAGGGATTTCAAAGATTATTCCCTTCTTAAGGATAAATGCAGCAGTTTCCTCAATGAACTGCTCCGCGACCATTCAAACAGCAGCGGGGAATATTGAGATTGTTTCCGGCGGAGCAAGAGGCGCAGACAGGCTTGGCGAGGCTTTTGCGCAGGAGCGGAATTACAAGCTGAAAATTTTCAGGGCCGACTGGGAACGGCTCGGCAAGATTGCCGGCTTTGTCCGAAACGAGCAGATGGCCGTCTACGCGTCGGAGGCCAGTCATACGGGAGTCCTGATCGCCTTCTGGGACGGAAAATCCGAGGGTACATCCAACATGATTACCCTGGCTTTCCGCTACGGGCTGAAGGTCTATGTTGTTAATTATTAAACACAGCACTATAAGTTTTTGACATCACTGGTTTTCTGAGCCCGCTAAAAAAGCTGCCGGATTTAATCCGGCAGCTTTACTTTTTACTTATCTCTGTGCTTCGTACTGTTTAACAAGCTTTACAAATAGTTCAGGAACTTTGTTCATGTTTTCCGGAGTCTCTATGAAAGCGATACGGAACTGTGTTTTTCCAGGGTTCTTGTCTCCCAGGCTTGGGTCATAGAATCCTTTAAGAGGTGCTACCAGAAGAGTTGTCTCTACTCCGTCGCACTCAACTGCGCCTTTCTGAGCACAGTAAAGAACAAATTCTATTGAATCAAAGCCAGGTTTTACTATATTTCTAACGTCCATTACTGTGTAAAGTGAAGCGTCAGGGCTTGAAACAATAAGGCCTGGTTCCATCTCTTTAAGGCCTTTGTTTACCTTGAACA
The DNA here is from genome assembly GCA_017861315.1 of Bacillota bacterium. Classification (GTDB taxonomy): domain Bacteria; phylum Bacillota; class Clostridia; order Clostridiales; family Clostridiaceae; genus UBA699. The sequence continues at coordinate 15,431 of JAGFXP010000008.1, forward strand.
TCATATCCTTGTAGTATTCGCGGAGTCCTTTGCACCATTCAGCTATTGATTCCTTGCTTTCGTGAGCAAGCGCTCCAAATATATACTGGCCTATAACATTTGCACATAGGTTTGCAGTGTATTCGGCAACTGACTGGGTGTGGTACTCAGCGTTGTCAGTGATGATAGCACCGATTCTCAATCCGCATGCGTTCCAAACCTTTGAAGCTGTCTCTATGCTTATTCTTCTGCCTTCTATGCCAGGTACATCTGCGTCTGTAACGCCCCAGATGCTGACCATATCAGCTTTTTCATCATAGTAGAGTTCGCGGTAAGCTTCGTCGCTAACCATCCACATGTTGTATTTTACGCAAAGTTTAGCAAGCTCTTTGAGAGTTGCATAGTCGTAAAGCTGTCCAGTAGGATTGTCATAAGGTATAACAAGAAGCGCTCCAGGGTTGTTGGCTTTTATTACCTCTTCAATTTTGTCAAGTTCTGGAAGAGTGAACTTTCCGTCCTCGCCCAATGTACGAGTAACTGAAACGGTTTTACGTCCAATTCTTTCAGCAAACGAAGTGTAGTTTGTGTAAGCCGGGTCGATCATAAGCAATGGTTTTTCGTCTTTTCCAGCATCTCCGCAAACGCCTAGCAGCAGCAGTTCCATACCAGTTGATCCGCCGTCTGTTACCTGAACGAATAATTTCTCAGTGTCAAAGCCTTCGCATTTAAGGATGTTCTTGAAAGCATCCTGGCACTCAGCCTCACCTACTGTACCTGAATATCTAACAACGCCCTTATTGAACGGGCTTTCAGGTGCATCAAGTGCAAACATTCTCTTCATCATTGCAGGGTTTGTAGGTAAGGAAACGTTTCCAATAGCCACATTGACTAGTGCAGGTTTAACTTTACGTTCAGCAAATTTCATCTGTCCAAGTCTGACATCTGATGGCATCCTCTTCTTAAATAGTTCTGACATTACTGGTTTGTTCATAAAATACCCTCCTAAAAATATAAATATAGTTATTTAAAATTTTTACCCTCACCTACTATAATATCAGTATTATCAGATTATTGCTATATTTTTTTGCATTTATAGCAATATTCTCATCCAATAAGTATGATTTTTTCCATATAACCCTGCCTTATTTTATCAATAATGCTGTTTTCATGGCACTGCCTGCCGGAAATACTTGCTACCTTCATTATTCCCATCACGCTGTTCGTCAGGAAAACGCCGTCTGCCTCCAGGAGCTCCTCCTTTGTGAGGCTCCCTTCCATGGCATCGAAGCTTTCGATGACAAACTTCCTCACGATGCCTCCGAGCAGTCCGCATTCTATAGATGGTGTGGATATCCTGTCCCCTTTTACAATGAATACGTTTGAAACGCTTCCCTCGCAGAGCATCCCCCTGCTGTTGAAAAACAGCACCTCGTCAAGCCCCTGGCGGTTGCATCTCTCGTGTTCCAGCAGGTTGTCAAGATAGTTCAGCGATTTCAGGTATGTGAGCGGGGAGGATTCGTTCCTCATGACCGGGCTCAGCCCGACGTTGAACCCGCGGCTGTAGTGCTCCGGTTTGTACCTGTTTTCCCTTGCTGTGAACAGCGTATTCTTCTCTGTGACAGCCATCTTGAGCACGCAGCCTCTGCACCGGAGCTTTTTTACCGCCTCCAGAACCTCTTCCCCGGAGATCTTCTTGTCAATCCCGATGAGCGGCAGGCCTCTGTTTATCCTTTCCAGGTGCTCTGCCAGGAAAAGCGGCTCCTCCTTTACGAGCATGGTCTCGAAGAGCCCTCTCCCGAAATGGAAACCGCTGTCCAATATAATCTTTTCATCCTTCACAACCTTGCCGTTCAACATCATCAACTCTCTCACCCCTTTATATCTATAGGACTCTCATGAGGGCCCGAGCTTTATCGATAGTCTCGTCGTACTCAGCTTCCTTCTCTGATTCCCAGGTGATCCCGCCGCCTACTCCAAAGCAGGCCTTGCCTTCTTTCATGAGTATGGTCCTTATGACTATGTTCAGGTCCGCATTCCCGTCGAAGCCTATATACCCTATGCAGCCCGTGTATATATTCCTCCTGGTAGGCTCAAGCGTCTCGATAACTTCCATTGACCTCACCTTAGGGGCTCCAGTTATTGAGCCTCCGGGGAAGCAGGCCTTGATGCAGCCGACAGCCGTGCATCCGTCCTTCAGTTCGCCGACCACAGTCGAGACCAGATGGAACACGGTGCTGTACTCCTCCAGCTTGAAAAGCTCCGTCACCTTCACCGTGAACGGCTTGCAGACCTTGCTCAGGTCGTTCCTCTCCAGGTCGACTATCATCAGGAGCTCCGACTTGTCTTTTTCGCTGTCCAGAAGTTCCTGCCTGTTCCTCAGATCTTCTGCTTCGTCTTTACCCCTGGGCCTGGTGCCCTTGATGGGCCTGGTTTCGACTATCCTGTCCTTTATCCTCAGAAACCTCTCGGGAGATGAGCAGACGATGCTGAAATCCTCCACATTGAGGAATGCGGCGAAGGGGGCCGGATTGATATGCCGCAGGTCCCTGTATACATCGTAGGGAGCCTTTTGGGTTTCGCAGCAGAATCTCTGCGTCAGGTTTGTTATATAAACATCCCCGCTCCTGATATACTGCCTCACCCTTTCCACTGTTTCGATGTAGCCTTCCTTAGTGAAGTTGGAACGGAATACCGTGTTGCTCCCTGTCACTTCACCGTACGTGACTTTATCCCCGACCGATATCCTGCGCTTCAGCTCCCTGACGCTGTCTTCCCTGGGCCTCAATATCCCCAGGGCTGTTACATATGTTTTCTTTTCCAGGTTGTCCACTATTACCGCATTGTCATAAAAATAGAAATACAGGTCCGGTATCTTCACATCCTCCAACGCAATCACCGGGATCTTTTCTATTGTCCTGGCCAGATCATAGGAAAAATACCCCATTGCTCCCGCAACATAGGGCAGGCCTGTGTTGTTTTCTATCCTGTATCTGCCTATCATCCTGTCCAGTTCTTCAAAGGGCTCTCCCCCGAATTCCCTGCCGTCTACGGTGCATACGCCGTTTTCATATTTGAAGGCCGCGAAATGGTTCAGCCCTATGAAAGAGTACCTTCCCAGATCCTCGGCTCCCTTGCCGCTGTCAAGAAAAGCGGCTGATCTGTCGTCCCTGAAGATTGAATATATATCGAACGCGTCAAGTCCCGTCTCTATCTCTTCTATCAAATAGTCCATATTCCCGTCACCTCTTAAAGCTCTTGGCTTCTTCCAGAAAATTTTTCAGCATCTCATGGCCGCACTCCGTCAGCTCTGCCTCCGGATGAAACTGGACTCCCTCTACAAGGAACTCCCTGTGCCTGATTCCCATGATTACCCCGTCGGCAGTCTCGCTTGTCACCTCAAGGCACTCGGGAAGCGAGTCCCTTTCAATTATAAGGGAATGGTACCGTGTCACCTTCACCGGATTCTTGATACCCCTGAACACACCGGCGTTGTTGTGGTATACGTCAAAAACCTTGCCGTGCACGGGCTCCTTGCCTTTGACAATTTTGGCCCCGAATGCATATCCAATCCCCTGATGCCCCAGGCATATCCCCAGGATCGGTATCCTTCCGCTGAATTCCCTGATGACGTCTATGCAGATTCCCGACTGCTCGGGAGTCTTAGGTCCCGGCGAGATTATTATCCCTTGCGGCTGCATCCTCTCGATATCCTCCAAGGTCAGCATATCGTTCCTGCAGACCACAACCTCTTCCTGCAGCTCCTCCAGATATCTTACCAGGTTGTATACAAACGAATCATAGTTGTCTATCATTAGAAACATCCGCGATCTCCTTTTAAAACAAAAATACTTTCTCAGATTTACACGTTATATTATATCCTCTGGCATGCAGAAAGGCCACCCCGGATTTTCATCCTTAGGTGGCCTTCTATTATTTGTTCAGTTTACTCTATTACTGTACGGCTTATGATTTCATCCTGGACTTCCTTGCAAAGCTCAACAAAGAAAGCGCAGTATCCCGCAACGCGTACAATAAGATCGCGATATTCTTCAGGGTGCAATTGGGCTTGTTGTAACGTCTTGTTATCGACGCAGAAGAACCACTTGTTATTTTAAAGTTATGAGCCAAGACTCATCGGCCTACCAAGTACGCTTCTTTAAGAAGCGTAAGACGTTTAGGTAGATCTGACTTTCTCTGCAACATAATATTCCTCCTCTGCGAATTTCGCCTTCAATTTTCGATGGTTATTGCACTATCGCAACTTCTATACAGATATATTACCATTTCTTAGTTTTAACCACCAATCGGCTTTGAAACTAAAAAAATCACCCCTTAGTTGTTTTTCATACAACCTTCAGAGTGATTTTTCGAATATCATAGTGCAGCTTATCCCTCAAATCCCTCAGGGAACTCAGCGTTGTGGTAGATGTCCTGGACGTCGTCGTCATCCTCGAGGGCGTCTATCATCTTCTGGAACTTTACAGAAGCCTCTTCATCGATAGCTGTGTAAGTGTCAGGGACCATCTTGACTTCTGCTTCAAGGAATTCAAGCCCGTTGGCTTCAAGCGCTTCTCTAACTGTACCGAAATCTTCCGGAGCAGTGGTTATCTCAAAGACTTCCTCTTCTGAGCTGAAGTCCTCAGCCCCTGAATCAAGAGCCATCATCATCATCTCGTCTTCATCCATCTCGTCTGTCTTCTCTATTACGATTACGCCCTTCTGCTGGAACATGAAGGATACGCAGCCTGTTGAACCCATGTTTCCGCCGTGCTTGGTGAAAGCATATCTTACGTTGGCGGCTGTCCTGTTCTTGTTGTCTGTAAGCGCATTTACTATGACAGCTGTTCCAGCCGGACCGTATCCTTCATAAACTATTTCTTCATAGTTGACGCCTTCCAGTTCACCGGAACCTTTTTTTATCGCTCTCGTGATTGTATCCATAGGCATGTTGTTTGCCTTAGCCTTTGCAACAACGTCTCTCAGCCTTGCGTTAGTGTCCAGGCTTGCTCCGTCCTTTGCAGCAATCATTATTTCCTTGCCCAGTTTTGTGAATATCTTACCTCTTTTTGCATCTGTCTTGCTCTTTTTAGCTTGAATGTTATGCCATTTTGAATGTCCTGACATGAATACTTCCTCCTAAAACGAATATTTATTATAAATTTTTCCTAAGTTTTTTTATAAAAAGCCTTAAACATTATATCATATAGGCCTGCATCATTTCAAACTCAATTTGCCCTCCGGGTTCTTGAAGAAGTATTCGGGATCGCCCTCGCTTATCGTGCACCTGCCGCTGAGCGCTTCTGTGACCTTCCCGCTGACTTCCTGTATCTTATCGGCTTCGCAGTAGGTCATCACCTTAACCTTGTCGGTGTAGACCGTGTCCTCGATGAACCAGCCGTTCTGCTCAAACATGTACTGGAGCTTGCCGAGAGCGTCGTATTCTATGTCGATGGTCAGCGGCGCTCCCTTGACCCTCTCGACTATTTCGCCTTCCTTTATCGCGTCCGAGGCCGCCTTCGAATAGGCTCTCACCAAACCTCCCTTGCCCAGCAGCACGCCGCCGAAATATCTCGTGACTACAACGGCGACGTCAGTGACGCCGTTCTTCTTGATTGCGTCCAGCACGGGTACTCCTGCGGTTCCCTGGGGCTCTCCGTCGTCGCTGTACCTCTGTATGCCCATGTTCTCGCCTATTATATAGGCATATACGTTGTGCCTTGCTTCCTTATGCTCTCCCCTTATCCTGTTTACAAAATCCCTGGCTTCACTCTCTTCGCAAACCCTGAGAGCGTGCCCTATAAAAACGGATTTCTTTTCCTCGAATTCCGAAACCGCTTCGTTCTTTATCGTAAAGTATCCCAATCCTAATCCACCCTTCTAAAGCGTTCTTCCTTGTAAATAATTCTCGGCGGCGTACTTCAAGTAGTCCTTGTCGGCATTTTCGAATATTTCCTTTATCCTGTCATATGCCGCCAGGCTCTCCAGCCTGTCCAGCGCCTTGATGGCATAGCAGACAACCTGCGGATTCTCGTCCTCAAGCGCCTTTATGAGCGCCGTCTCAAAGTAAATGTCGCATATCTTTCCCATGGCAGATACCGCCATTCGCCTTATGTTGATGTGGTTGTGCACCAGAGCCTTCCTCAAGGTGCCGTAGCCTTCCCTCAGCTTCGTTTCGCCAAGTATCCAGACAGCGGTCTCCTTCTCCCTGGACCTCATCAGGCTGTAGTTCCTTACGATGTAGTCAACCAGAGCCGCCTGAAGCTCCTGCCCGAGGCAGCTTAGTGCACCTACCTTGTCAGCCTTGGGGGAATTTGCTATCTTGCGGAACAGCTCGTCCACTCCGCTGCAGCTGGCTATCATGCCGTATTTTATTTTTCCGTTAATTATGTGCGACCGGACGGTCTCCCTGTCCGTCCCCCTGATCCTGCTGATAGCCTCGGCGCTTTTGCCCTCAAGATACAGGTAGTAGCTTATATCCTCGTCAGAGAATGTTTCGCTTTTGCCCCAGTCCACATTAAGCAAGCTATCCTTCATTGACCTTCACCCCGCAACCGTAATCGGATATGATGCCGGAAAGTATCTCTATGCCTCTCCTTATCTGTCCCTCGTCTGCCGTCGAAAAGCTCAGCCTGAAATACTTGTCCCCTTCCTTGGGGTTCTTGTAAAACATCCCTCCGGGCGTCACAAGCACCTTTTTCGCCTTGGCCAGCCTGAAAAGCTTTATTGCGTCTATGCTGAAGCTGTCGCTGATCCTGAGGTAGAAATGGAGCCCGCCGCCGGGGCTGAGATATTCCACCTTTTGCCCCAGGATTTCGTCTATGCACTGCTCCATCACCCTGTACCTGGACTTGTATATCCCTTTAAGCTTATCTATATATTCTATCCAATAGCCCTTGTTTATATACATCTCCAGCGCCCTCTGCATAAGGCTTGATGTGGCAATGTCCGTATTGAATTTGGAGTTCTGTATGGCCTCCCTGTATTTTGGCGGGGTAATGAGATACCCGAGCCTTATCCCCGGGAGAAACAGCTTTGAGAAGCTTTTTACGTATATCACCCTGTTTTTCTTGTCAAGGCTCCTGAAGCTGCTGTAGGGTATGGACTCGTCGAAGATGAGCTCGCTCAGGTAGTCATCCTCTATAATGAAGAAATCGTATATCTCTGCCAGCTGCAGTATCCTTTTCTTCTCCTCAAGTCCGTAGCTCATTCCGGACGGATTCTGGAAATAGCTCATGGTGTAGAAGCAGCTTATGCTGTTCTTCATGAGAAGCTTCTCCAGCTTGTCAACATCAATTCCGTTTTTTCCTATAGGCATGTCTATGATGTTTGCCATCCTCGACTTGAAAACCGACAGCGCTCCGCTGTATGTGGGCTTCTCCACGAGAACGTAGTCGTTCTGGTTTATCAGCGCCTTTGATATTATATCTATGCCCTGCTGGGCTCCGGTGACTATCAGTATGTCTTCGCTCTTAACCTTTTCGTTCCAGAAAACCCTGCTTATGGTCTCCCGGAGGCCTTCGTAGCCTAGAGCCTCCTGGGTTATGAGCGCCTCGGCGCCGTCCCTGTCAAGGACCTCGTCCAGCACGCTTTTGAAGCTCGTGATCGGGAAAAACTCCGTGGTCAGCATCTCCCCTGTCAGGTCGATATAATCATCTGTCGACTCCCTGGATATCAGCTTGAGCCCGCTGCTGTATTCCTTTTTGAAAGACCTGCTGGAGTCCCTCATCTTGGCGTAGGTTCCGCTGCCTTTTTTCCGGAACGCATACCCTTCGTTCTCAAGCTTGTTGTATGCGCTGACGACCGTGTCAGTATTTACGCCGAGGAAATCGGCAAGCGCCCTTATGGACGGCAGCTTCTCCCCGTCCACTATCCTGTTTTCATCTATGAGCCGCTTAATCCTGTGGGCTATTGCTGAATACTTCGCTTCGTCCTGCCGGCCGAAGTAAACCCGATACTTTTCCATGCTGCACCTGCCCGAAAATAATATTTTTATCTGAAAGAAAGCGAACCTATATCGTCATCAGAAATAAGTTCGCCGCAGTTATTTATAAAAAATACACGTTTTCTTTGAAAAGGACCTTGCCCTCATCAGACTTATAGTCCCTGGTGTCCTTCTTGATTATGTTCTTTTCCCATAGCTTGTTCAGGATCTCCTCCATATTTATGCTGTAGCTGTTGAAAACCTTGTCGTTCTCCACGTCTTCAGCGCTTAGAAAGCTGTCCCTATCGTTCATGAAATCGATTAGAACTCCGCAGTAGTTCCTTATGGAATCGTCCACCGCACCCTGCACAAAGCTCAAGGCAGCCGTTATGACCTCTTTCTTGTCGCCCATGTTGAAGAACAGGTTCTCTACATGGCTCTTGAAACCGCTGCTCAGGTTCATGGCCATCGTCATGGCGTCCTTGCTTATCATATATCCCGATGAATTCACGTACAACTTCGCGTACTCTTCCATCGATTTGACCGCGGCGGTATACGCCGTGAAAATCCCTTCGTTCTGTATGTACTTCCTGCAGAGCCCGATGCTTTTCAGGAGGTTGCCGAGATAAACCATGTTCCACCTTTCTCGGTCCAGGTCAGGGTAGAACCTTCCGTTGTCATACCTGTTGGTTATGTCTGCGTCCTTGGAAAAAACCAGCCTTGAGGAAGCAAACACCCTGTGGATGAAACCGCCTCTCAGGTCTTCCTCATACAATACCAGAAACTTGCTCTTGCTCATCACTTTACTATGTACAGGCACGCCTTTTTCTTCCGTGTATATGTTCTTCATGGCATTCATTTTCTGGTCAACGATCACGAACAGATCGATGTCTGACTCGTCCCACAGATCTCCCGTAACCATGCTTCCGAACACCATTACCGCAAGAACCGAGTCATTGCTTTTCAATCTTTCAACAATGGAATTAAAGGCCTTCTGATACTGCAATATAGACTTCTCCATTAAATATTTCCCCCCGCGTTACAATTTGATACTCTAAAGCTAATTATATAATAAAAGCGGGCATAATTACAATGGAATAATTATGCCCGTGAAATTTTTCATTCATTTTTTCAATAGTTATGACAAATCTGCCGCTATCCTTGCTGCCTCATAGATAACCCTTTCCTCGTCGATTGACCTGAATTCGCCCTTCTCCATGATCAGCTTCCCGTTAATTATGACATATTCGACTTCGCTGCCGTTTGCAGAGAACACAAGGTTCGAATGTATGTCGTGCACAGGCACCATCGACGGCTTTTTCATGCTGACCATTATGAGGTCCGCCAGATGCCCCTGCCTGATCCTCCCGAGATTTCCGAACCCGAGGGCTGCCGCACCGTTGGCCGCTGCAATCTCAAGCATTGCCCTGCCGCTCAGGACGGTGGTATCCCTGCAGGTGAGCTTCTGCAGCAGTGCGCCTGCCTTCATCTCCCCGAACATGTTGAGGCAGTTGTTGCTGGAAGCGCCGTCTGTTCCGAGGCACACGCGGATGCCCCTGTCCAGCATTTCTTCCACCCTGGCAGCACCGCTTGCGAGCTTCATGTTGCTGACAGGATTGTGGACCGGACTCACATCCCTGCTCTTCATGATCTCCATGTCGCCCTCCGTAAGGTATACGCAGTGGGCGGCCATGGTCTTCACATCAAATATGCCGGCCTCCAGCAGGAGTTCGGACGGCGTCTTGCCGTATTTCGACCTGACTATCCTTTGTTCATCCTCTGTCTCGGAGACATGTATATGGATGCCGCAACCGAGGTCCTTTGCTGCAGCTGCAATTGCTTTCAGCGCATCCTCGCTGAGCGTATAAGGTGAATGGGGCGCCAGCATCGCCCTGCTCATGCCGGATTTCTCCGAATTGATACCCTCAACGCTGCCCAGGTAGCTGTTCAGCAGGCTTTCCCAGGCATCACCCATGATCGGGTAGCCGAGTACAGCCCTCATGCCGTATTCCTCCGCGCACCTTTTAACCTCATCCTGATAGAAATACATATCGCTGAAGGTTGTGGTACCGCTCCTCAGCATCTCGACCATGGCCAGGTTGGAGCCTGCAGCTATGTGCTCCCCCCTGAACTTTGCCTCCATCGGCCATACCTTTTCGTTAAGCCACCTCATCAGGGGAAGTCCTTCGCCGTATCCCCTCAGCAGTGTCATCGCCATATGTGTATGGCAGTTGACAAGCCCGGGCATAACGCAGTAGTCCTTTCCGTCGATAATCCTGAGCCCATCCAGGCAGCCATCATAAGCGCCTGCGGACACGCGGGATATGGCATCGCCCTTTATAAGCACATATCCCCTCTCTATGACCTCGTTTAAAGGATCCAGCGTAACAATCATTGCGTCCCTGATCAAAATATCCATCTCTCTACCCCCGCTGCTCTATATTTCGTATCTCTTGCACTTGCTGAGAGCCTCGTCGTCCACCAGTGCCTTTATATATGTCCCGTCATCCCTGTATTCCTCCTCCAGCACCTTTGCATTCCTGTGCAGGTATGAAACCAATGCCTGGTCCGAATACGGGATGAGGAATCTTATCTCTTTCAGAGTATACGGCAGGATCTCGGCAACCTCGGAAAGCAGCAGGTCAAGGTTGATCTCTTCCCTGGCCGATATCCTTACTATTTTCATGTCCCTGTATCTCTCTGCAATGGCGTCAACCGTTTCTTCAGAGACCCTGTCTATTTTGTTGAGGACCAGCATCATAGGCTTGCCCGCTGCCCCGAGCTGGCCGAGAACTGTGTTCACCGCCTCTATCTGCTCCTCCACATAGCTTGAGGAGCAGTCCACTACGTGGAGCAGGAGATCCGAGAAAACAACCTCCTCAAGGGTCGACTTGAAGGCCTCCACCAGGTCATGCGGCAGCTTCTTTATGAAGCCGACGGTATCTGTGAGAGTGATGACCCTATTGTCCGGCAGGAGGATGGCCCTTGTTGTTATGTCCAGCGTGGCGAAAAGCATGTCCGCTTCGAACACCTTCTCCTTCTTGATGCTCTCCTTAGGGTATGCTATCTCGCAGAGCTTGTTCCTCAGCGTCGATTTGCCTGCGTTCGTGTATCCCACCAGGGAAACCTTAGGCAGCGCATTCCTTCTTTCCCTCTGGGTCTCCCTTACCTTCCTTATCTTTTTTAGTTCGTTGTTAAGGTCGTATATCTTTTCCCTGATATGCCTTTTGTCAGTCTCCAGCTTCTTTTCTCCGGGGCCCCTGGTTCCGATTCCGGCACCGGTCCTGGAGAGAACGGTTCCCAGACCCATCAGCCTGGGCAGCCTGTACTTGAGCTGCGCGAGCTCGACCTGGATCTTTGCCTCACGGCTTCTCGCCCTGGTTGCGAATATCTCGAGGATGAGGGTGGTCCTGTCAATAACCTTTGCGCCTATGTTCTCCTCAAGATTCCTCACCTGCGACGACGAAAGCTCATCGTCGAAGATTATGACGTTCGCCGAATAGACCTGCCTCATGAGGGCAAGTTCTTCCACCTTGCCCTTGCCTACGTAGAAGGCTGAATCAATGGAGCTCCTGTACTGTATTACCTTGTTCAGGACCTTCACTCCGCAGGCCTCCGCCAGCTCCTCGAGCTCGTCGAGGCTCTCTTCGCTGTCGACGCCCACGAGGATAGCCCTCTCGCTGTCATCCTCAACTATATCCGCCGCTTTGAGCAGCTTGTCAGTCTCGCTTATCTTTTCAGCTATGTTGATGCTGAACATCTCTTCAAGCTTCAGCTTTTTTGTTGTTTCTGCAGTTATCCTGTTGTTTGATACTCCGCAGAAGCCCATCGTTGCGTCCGTGAATTCGCCTTCCTTGATGCCTATTGCCAGCATGCAGTCCAGCTTGTATTTTATCAGCGCGGAGATGTCCACCGCCGACAGGGTAGAATTCCCGTTCGGGTGAGTGTGGATAATCCTGATGCCGCTGAGGCGCTTGTCCCTGTCTTCTATCTCAGGTATCTCCACAGTCGAGCTGTCGCCTACAGCGATGCTGATGATCGTCCCCCTCCTGTTTACGGCTACGCTGACCTCCCTGTTCACGATCTCGGACACCTCTTTCAGTATCTCCACGAGCTCGTAGCTGCAGACTATGTCCTTAGGCATAACCATTTTATAAAGGTTTTCAAGCTTGTTAAGCAGCGAATCCCTTATGCCATCTATATTACCGTATATCATGCCATCACCTTCCTATCCTTTATTCTTAACCATAATTTTATACTATAAACTCCCCCTTGTAAAACCTTGAGCCTGGTATGATGTTAACATTTTTTTTATACATTTGGAATTAAAGTATGTTATAATATCTAGAATCGATAAATATAGTCTTTTTTAAGGAGGTCAACTATGGGTGAAAAGCCTAAAAAGCCTAGAAAGCCTGCAAAGCCAAGCAAAACAGGCAAATCCCGTAAAATAAACAAACGTAAAATCCTCTACGCCCTCATAGGTGTTTTTGTATTCACCTGCCTCGCAGCAGGAGGTGCAGGGATAGCCATAATTTCCGGAGCGCCTGAGCTGGATGTGAACAACATAACAAACATGAGCCAGCCTTCGCAGCTATATGACGATAAAGGCGAGTACATGGATACTGTGAAGTCCAGCGAGAACAGGATTGCAGTGAAATATTCAGAAATGCCCCAGGATCTTAAAAACGCCATTGTGAGCATTGAAGATGAAAGATTTTACAAGCATCCAGGCATAGACATAAAGAGAATAATAAGCATCATATTTATAGACATAAAGAACAAGCTGACGGGAAGCGATAACCTTCAGGGTGCATCGACCATAACGCAGCAGCTCATCAAAATGACGACCCTTACATCCGAGGTTACAATAACAAGGAAGGTTCAGGAGTGGTATCTGGCTCTCAAGCTGGAGAAGGTTCTCTCGAAGGATCAGATACTCGAGTCTTACCTCAACACCATATACCTTGGAGGGAGCGCCTATGGGGTAGAAGCTGCTTCCAGACAGTACTTCAGCAAATCAGTAGGAGAGCTTAGCCTTCTGGAGTGCGCATATATTGCCGGAGTGCCCCAAAGCCCTTCAGTTTACTATGCTTACTCGTCAACTTCCAAGAAAAATCCGTCTGTATATATAAACAGGACTAAAGCCGTCCTCTCGAGAATGCTCTACAACGAGTACATAACTCAGGAGCAGTACGACCAGGCGATCAGCGACCTCGACAGCGGTAAACTCGTTTTCGAGGCTCAGGCTACGCAGTCTGAAAGGATGAATTACGAGTGGTTCTCGCTTCCTGTCATAGAGCAGGTTAAGAAGGACCTGAAGGAAAAGCTCAACTACACCGACGAGGAAGTGGCAAGGGCCATTTCCAGCGGAGGACTGAAGATATACACCACCATGAACAAAACCATGCAGGACAGCACGCAGGAAGTCCTTAATTCGGGACTCGGCGGCGGAGCGGACAGCAACGGGATACTCACCCCTCAGGCTTCGGCCGTCATCATGGATTACCACTCCGGCGAGGTTAAGGTTATTGTCGGCGGGAGAGGCGATCAGCCTGCCCTCTCCTACAACAGGGCAGCCTCTGAAAAATACCTCAGGCCGGCGGGTTCCAGCATAAAACCGCTGACCGTATACAGCGCCGCCATAGATTCGAAGAAGGCAACCGCTGCAACGCTGATAGAGGATTCACCTCTTGACGCAAGCATCGGAGCAATTTACGGTTCGGAAGCAGAACCCTACGACCCTAAGAACGACAACCTGACATATTCCGGCATGAACACTTTAAGAAGCGCCATTATGAAATCCATAAACCTGGTAGCAGTAAAGCTGGAGCATACCATGGGACTGAAGACAGGAATATCCTACGGCGAAAAATACGGGCTTACCTTTGACGAGCATGACAAGACGAGTATCGCAGCCCTTGCCCTGGGACAGCTGCACCACGGGACAAACCCGCTTAAGATGGCAGCAGCCTACGGCGTTTTCGGAAATGAAGGAAACTACACTCAGCCTATACTGTATACGAAGGTTATGGACAACACCGGCACAGTCATCCTTGAATCAGAAAAGACCACAAGGGAAGTAATATCAGCTGACAGCGCTTTCGTTATGTATGACCTTCTTAAAGGCCCTGTGAGCTCTGGAGGTACAGGCCCTGCCGCTAACTTCGGCGATATAGAGGTTCGCGGTAAGACAGGAACAACCAGCGACAAGAGGGACCTTTGGTTCTGCGGCCTGACTCCGTACTACTCAGGAGCTGTGTGGATAGGCAATGACGACAACTCGGTGACGGTGAACGTATCAAGCAATACCGCCGCAGGATTATGGGGCAAAATCATGGCTTCGGCGCATGAAGGGCTGGAGCCCAAGACAATATCGCAGCCGTCGGGAGTGACGACAGCATCTGTCTGTTCCGTTTCCGGAAAGCTTGCGACTGATGCCTGTGAAAACGACCCGCGCGGAAGCACAGTGATCACAGACTACTTCATCCAGGGCTCCATACCTACGGAAATGTGCGACGCGCACATTTCGGTTGAGGTCAACAAGATAACAGGGCTTCTGGCCGGGCCGTTTACTCCTGATTTCCTCAAGGAAACCAGGATATACCTGAAGAGCGGCTACACCACAGACCCAGCCCTCCTCCTGCCGACCGAACAGGATCCGACCACCCTTGATACGGTAATCGAGGGTTATTCAGACAGCCTTCAGCAAAATCAGTCAAACAACAACCCTAACAACTCTAACAACTCTAACAACAATACCGCCCAGTAAACAGACCCCCGGGAGCATATCATGCTCCCGGGGGTCTTTCATGTCAGCTTCCGGCGGAGTATTCTCCTGGCCTTCATTTCAAGCCTCGATACCTGCACCTGGCTTACTCCGATTACCTCCGCCACCTGGCTCTGGGTCATGTCGTCGAAATATCGCATCTGGATCACTTCCCTAAGGTTTCCCTTTAACGAATCCCTGGCCATCTTCAAAGATATTTCGTCAAACATGTCGGCTCCGTCCGCCGTTTCTTTGCTCATCTTGTCTATCAGGGATACCGGCGTGCCGCCGTCTTCATATATCACGCCGTGCAGGTACTGCGGCCTTCTGGCTGCATCCACGGCATAGGCTATCTCTTCGGTCCCTAATCCTGTATGCCTCGAGATTTCTTCAGTGGTCGGATCCCTCATCAGCTCCCTCGACAGCTCCTGCCTGGCATAGTAAATATCCCTTGCTTTGGCCTTAGTGCTCCTGCTCACCTTTATAGGCCAGTCGTCCCTTATTTGCCGCCTGATTTCGCCCTTGATAAGGTAGGACGCATATGTGGAAAACTGCGTGTCGTATTCCTTATCGTAATTAAGCACAGCCTTCATAAGCCCAAGGCAACCGGTCTGGATTATGTCCTCCTTCTCGATCCCTCTGTTGAAGTATGGTTTGCTCACAGACAGGACAAGCGGCAGGTTAAGCTTAAAGATATCCTCGAGAGCCCTCCTGTCCCCTTCCCTGTGCTTGTCGATCAGCTGAATATTGCATTCATAGCACATCATCTAAAGCCTGTACCTCCCCTCAAAAATATGCTTTTCATCATTGTTTTCTCCAGCCAGCTCATAAGCTTGTCCTCCTTCCGTTTTTTGGAATTTAAATTACATTTCTGCATATGATATCAATTCGTTGATATATATTCTATTTTTTCTAAAATATTCCTTCTTTTTTTATTATGTTCAGTATTTTTAATTTCATACATTATTTATTGATAAATATATGCGCAGTTGCTATAATCTATTTGTTTGAAAAATACTTTGCGAGGTGGATTATTTATGGAAATGTGGATAAAAGAAGCACAGATTGAAGATGCTGCAATGATATATAAAGTAAAAGAGACACTGGTAACGAAACAGACCGAATATCAGGACCTGGCCATCGTGGAATCAAACCGCTTCGGAAGGATGCTGCTCCTGGACGGAATTGTTCAGACTACGGTCGCCGACGAATATGTATACCATGAGATGATAACGCATATCCCTCTTTTCACCCATCCTAATCCTGAGAAGGTGCTGGTTGTCGGGGGAGGAGACGGCGGCGCCATCAGGGAGGTCCTTAAACATCCGTCGGTCAAGAAAGCCGTTCTCTGCGAGATTGACAAGTGCGTCGTCGAGGAATGCATGAAGTATCTTCCGGAGATAAGCTGCGAGCTTGAAAATCCAAGATGCGAGGTTTTCATCGGCGACGGCATAAAATATGTCCACGAGCACAAGGATGAATTTGACGTGATAATTGTAGACTCGACGGACCCGTTCGGAGCAGCCGAGGGACTTTTCGGAGGCAGCTTCTACAAGGAGATTTCAGAATGCCTTACAAAGGATGGGATATTCGTGGCCCAGACAGAGACGCCTTTCTACCTGCCTGAAGTGGTTAAAAAGGTTTTCAGCGATGCCAGGGAAGTGTTCCCTGTTACAAAGCTGTTCATGGCGGCGATCCCTACCTATCCCGGCGGATACTGGAGCTTCACCATCGGTTCGAAGATGTACGATCCGGAGGAAGCCGACCTTCCGGATGAACTGGGTTTCGACACAAGGTACTATACGAAGAAACTTCACAAGGCATGCTTTGCCCTGCCAAAGTATGTTGAAGAGCTGGTCAAATAACGAAAGCCTGTCATTATGACAGGCTTTTCTCAATAATATCTATTTCCCGGTCAGTGAAACCGAAATATCTGTAGATCTCCTCTTCGCACAGGAACTCCTCCTGCGGATCATCGGGAAGGAGGAGCTTCATCAGGTTGTTGGGGTAATACTCGTACTGGTCCTCCCCCAGTTTTTTTGCAAAGCTCTTGAAATAGAATTCGTAGGTCCTGCTGTTCAGCAGCCTCAGGAGCTTCTCAAGGCTCATTGCTGCTCCTTCCCTGAGCACAAGCGCATATACGTCTGCGCTGAAATAGCTGCCCTCGTCGATGGCGAATCTGTTGCCGCTTGCCTTGTAGGGGAATACTATCTTTCTTTCCTCGAATATCGCGCTCTTCCTTCCCCACTGGAGCATGTGCCATTTTCTGGCCCCGGTCCTGCATTCCCTCCTCTTCACAAGCCTTTCCCTGTGCTCCGAGATGTACCTCATGGCGCTGGGATACAGGGCTTCATCCTCTATGAGATCGGAGTAAATGAGAAGGCTTCCTGTTGGATTAACCCTGTTTTTCTGTATGCTGCTGCTCTTTATCCACGGCTTCAGGAGCTCCGCTTCGATGCCGGCCTCTCCGGCAGTCTCCCTTTCGAGTACGAAAGCCCTGTCGCAGCCGGTTATTATGCCCTGATAGCTGACGGCAATGCCGCTGAGCGCGGCCCTGCATTTCCCCGATATCTTCTCAAGGATTGCAAGCTCCTCTCTGTCTTTGAGTATCCAGCCAGAATCCTTCAGAGCCTCATGCTTCATCCTGAACTGCGCATATTCGTTTCCGCTGCCATGCAGCAGTGACTGAAGGAATCCGTTTTTGTCGTTTTTCCCGCCCTTTGACAGCGGCCTGATAACTTCAAACTCGCTTTCTCCAGCCCTGCTGAAGTCCATGAATATGATGACAGGGTCTATACCCACTCCCTTGAAAGGCCTTACGCCGTAGAAGTCGACAATCCTTGTCATTGCCCTATCCCTTGCAAGCAGCCTCCTGAGGGCTGTGCCGCTGGGCGATTCGATGAAATACCTGGACGTTATGAAGCTCAGCTTTCCCTTTCCTTTCATGAGGTCTATGGACCTCTGAAAAAAGCAGTAGGATATGTCTCCTTTATCGGTGTAGATCCCCCTGTAATTCTCCTTGAGCGCTCTGGCGTATCCCTTGTCCACTGTTTTGTGGCCTATATACGGAGGATTGCCTAAGAAAACATCGAAGCCTTCTCCTGTCCCGCTCATCAGGAAATCGTCTTCCCTGAAATTCCCGGCGTTGAAATAGCCAGCCTCTGAGAAAAGGTCCGAAAGCAGCACCCTCACAGCCAGCCGGTCCAGGTCGAAACCGAACAGGTTGTTGTCCAGGATATGCTTTGCAATATCTCCTTCGCCAAGCTCGAGGCTGTGCCTCCCGTTTATTTCGTCAAGCGATTTCGAGTATATCTCTTTAAGGCGGCGGAAGACTGGCAGTATTATGTTGCCTGTTCCGCAGGCTGGATCCGCTATCCTCAGGTACGGGTTGCCGATTATGTCCTCGGGCGTGATGGTGTGCCTGATCATGTAGCCTGAAATCTCTGCCGGGGTATATACCGCCCCCATTTCTTTGCCGTCCTTCATTATCCCGGCATATCTTTCCGAGAAGCTGCTTCCGGCATCGACCCCTAGCTCAAGCCTGCAGTTTTGCACCGCGGCAGCCTTGTAATATTCGTGAATAGGCTGTATCATGATGCTATACAGTTCATCTATCTTTTTTTCAAATTCATCTAATTCCATGCTCATTTATTTACCTCAACAGTACTTTTTTGGGGATTATCTTTCTCAGTATATCATAATAATCGGAGGTCGTGACTGATGAAATACAGACTTATTTGCATTTTGGTGCTGGCGCTGTTCGTATTCAGCTCCTGCAGCCTATTCAACAAGAGCGTTCCGGTGTCGGATACAGTACCGGACATAAATACAGGCACAGACATCGGTACGGAAACTGATGCCGATACGGATGCGGGTGCTGGCACGGACACCGGCGAGCCTGCTGACGGCAGCGGCGCTGGAAGCGTAAGCGTTCCCGATGCCGACGTTTCGGCGCTGGACAGCGCCGAGAAAAGCTGGTACTATGTTCCGAAGGCAAACGGGGAGCCTTCCGGCGAGCCCCAGGACATCATCAACCTCATAAACGGCTATGATGCCTACTACCTTGGGGATACATCACGAAATGTGATATACCTGACTTTCGATGAGGGCTACGAAAACGGGTATACCGCCAGGATCCTGGACGTTCTGAAGGCCAACGGCGTGAACGCCGCTTTCTTCGTTACGAGGTCCTATATAACAGGCAATCCTGACCTGGTCAGGAGGATGGCGAACGAAGGCCATCTGGTGTGCAACCATTCCAGCACCCATCCGTCCATGCCTCTGGTTGCCCAGTCAGGCAAGGAATCCTTTGACAAGGAGGTCGAAGACACCGAAGCCGCCTACACAGCTGTAACTGGAAGGACGATGGACCGCTTCTTCAGGCCGCCTATGGGGAACTACAGCGAACTCTCCCTGTACTACACCAAGTCGCTGGGATACAGGACCGTTTTCTGGAGCTTCGCGTACAGGGACTGGGAGGTTGACAATCAGCCTTCCCAAACAGACGCCATTAACCTCCTTAGGGAAAGGACCCACAACGGAGGCATATTCCTTCTCCATGCGGTATCAAAGACAAACGCGGACGTGCTGGACACAGTGCTGAAGGAATGGAAGGACAGAGGTTATGAATTCGGCTCCCTGTATGAGCTTCCGGATAAATAAAAAGCTCTCCTGTGGCAAACAGCTTTCTTACTGCATGCCACAGGGGAGCTTTTCACTTTATCATATCTTTGTGTTTACAACAGCAATTATCTCTTCTTTCTTACTTAGGCCCTGCGCTACAAGCTTTTCGCACTTCCCGCTGATCCCTGCTTTGTAGTCCTCATCCTTGATAGATGCCAGGTTTATCCTCACGTTGAGGACTGCTCCCTCTATGGCGGACTGCGCCAGGATTGCTGCCACTCCTGCATCTGATGCTGCATTCTTGTTGCCCCACCTCGCGGCGGTTTCGATATATTCGAATATCCTGAGGGCCGATTCGGCAACCTCGAGCGGAATCTCCAGAGCCCTTTTGTAGCCTTCGCTAATCTTCCCGCTCCTGAACCTAATCTCCTCCTCGCCTGTCTTCGGCAGCTTGAATGCATCCATGAGCTCCATGAAAGCCTCCACGTCCTTTTCCATCAGGTCGAGGAATCCGTCCCTGTGCGCCCTCGCATGGACAAGTCCCGAGTCTATGCTGTCCCTGGTGCGTTCAGGATATTCATTGTAATCCTTCCTGCCCACCGTCAGGTTGAAGACCATGCAGGCGAGCGCTGAAGCAAGCGCGCCTGACAGTGCGGCAACGCTGCCTCCGCCCGGTGCAGGCGATCTGGAAGCAAGCTCCTCTGTAAAATCCTGTATTGTCATGTCCCTTAACATTTCAAGCCTCCCTTAACCACTATATTCCCGTCCTTAATAACAGTATCAACCGCATTGACACCGAAATGGTATATCAGGTAGTTCAGGTTCTTTGCATCGAAGATGACAAGGTCCGCCTTCTTTCCGGCCTCGATGCTCCCGATCTCCTTCTCCCTGCCTATGGAGCAGGCGGCATTCAGTGTCACTGCGTTTATGATCTCCTCCGGCATCATCCTCAGCCCGAAGCAGGCATAGGTCATTACTATCTGCAGGGACTCAGTTGGAGATGTGCCCGGGTTGCAGTCCGTGGCCAGCGCCACCGGCACCCCCAGCTCGATCATCTTCCTTGCGTCCGCGAATTTTTCCAGCATGAGATAGAAGGAGGTTGTCGGAAGAAGGATAGCTATGACATTGTTGTCTGCCATAGCCTTCATGCCCTCCTGGGATGCCGCTACCAGATGCTCCGCCGAGACCGCCTTCATTTCGCCGGCCAGTTCTGCGCCCCCTGTTGATACAACTTCGTCTGCGTGCAGCTTGATCTTGAAGCCCTGTGCCCTTGCAGCGGTCAGTATCCTTCTGGTTTCCTCTATGTCAAAAACGCCATGCTCGCAGAAGCAGTCGGCGAATTCCGCAAGGTTTTCCTCCCTGACCTTAGGGAGCATCTCCTCCACTATGAGCCTGATGTAGCCTTCCCTGTCCTCCTTGTACTCCTGCGGCACCGCATGGGCACCCATGAATGTGGATACTATATCAACAGGCTGGCTGTCGTTCAGCAGCCTGTTGGCCCTCAGCATCTTCATCTCGGTTTCCAGGTCCAGGCCGTAGCCGGATTTGCTCTCTACTGTGGTCGTCCCGTGTGTCAGCATGAGGTCGAGCCTCTTCCGCGCCTGCAGCACAAGTTCCTCCCGGGATGCGGCCCTGGTGTCCCTAACGGAGCTGAGGATCCCTCCCCCGGCTTTCAGGATATCTATATAGCCTACCTTGGCCAGCTTCAGAGGGAGTTCGAATTCCCTGGAGCCTGCATAGACCAGGTGGGTATGTCCGTCGATGAGCCCCGGCGTTACGGTCTTCCCAGCGCCATCAATCACAAGGTCCGAGGGTTTCAGGTGCTCCCTGTAGCCCTCTCCTTCGCCTACAGCAGCAATCCTTCCGGCATCGATCACGACGTAGCCGTCATTTATTATTCCGGCATCCATCATGTCGCTGCCCTTCTTGACGCCTTCTCCCCGGCAGGTGACCAGGCAATCGATATTTCTGATTATAGTCTTCATAGCTATTCCCATATTCTCCTTTCCAGGATCTGGTCCTTTGAGAAGTTTTCTATCTGCAGGTAATACTCAGCCGAATTTATCAGGGCATCCATAGGAATCAGTCCCACGACCTCGCTTCCAACGACGGCCACGCCGTACCTCCTCGCCTCCATCCTTATCATCTCGAAAGCCCTGTACACGGCTGTCTTCTCATAGTTTACCAGGTTCATGGATACCTGGGTTATGTTCCTGTCGTGTAGCATAACCCCCATGGCCTTTACGAACCTCAGGCCTCCGCCTATGTGCCTTACGGTTTTTGCGATGTTTTCGGCAACAGCCAGGTCGCTGGTTCCAAGGTTCACGTTGAAGGCGACCAGCGGGAACCTAACCCCTACCGCCGTGCAGCCTCCCTTCAGGTTCACCTGTTCAGGCCCGAAATCAGGCTTCCATTCAGCCAGCTTTATCTTTTCGAAGAATCCCTCGTACTGGCCTTTCCTCACGTCTGCCAGGTTTTTCCTTGCGGCCGTCCTGGCGGCATCCTCGTAAAGGTACACAGGTATGGAGTATTTTTCGCCCAGCAGCTTGCCTACCTTCTCTGCAACCTCCACGCATTCAGCGGCGTCGACGCCTTTGACAGGCACAAACGGGACCACGTCCAGAGCTCCCATCCTCGGGTGCCCCCCAGAATGCTTTGTCATGTCTATGTTCTCATAGACTGCCTTAGCGAAATCGGCTATGGCATCCACCATCGCCTCGGGCGTTCCGATGAATGTGACCACCGTCCTGTTGTGGTCCTCGTCGGAGGAGTAGTCAAGAAGTTTGATGTTCTCCCTTCCCCTGAGCGTGTCCATGATCTTCTCGATGGCCGCCTTGTCCCTTCCTTCGCTGAAATTCGGTATGCATTCAATAACCTTGTTCATCCTGACCCCTCCATTTAAACTTCAAGTTTTACTTTTTCCTCTACGCGTTCGAGAAGCTTCCCGCTTGAAAGCAGGCTTTCCACCTTGTCCAGCTCCTTGTACATTATTGTGTCCTTCTCGATGAAGCTGACTGCCTCCCTGACTGCCGCATAGGCCTCCGATGTTCCGGCACCCAGCTTGAGTCCTGCCCTGAAATCAATTGCCTGGCAGGCGGCCATTATCTCTGTGGTGACGACCCTTCTCGCATTCTCCGCAATGCTCATGGCCTTCCTTGCAGCTATCGTTCCCATGCTCACGTGGTCCTCCTGGTTTGCGGAGGACGGTATGGAATCCACCGACGCAGGGTGTGCCAGAACCTTGTTCTCGGATACGAGTGAAGCAGCCGCATACTGCGTTATCATGAAGCCTGAGTTGAGCCCCCCGTGCTTCACCAGGAACGGCGGCAGGTCGTTAAGCTGGAAGTTGATGAGCCTCTCCAGCCGCCTTTCGGAGATGTTGGCGATCTCCGAGACAGCTATGCCGAGGAAATCGAAGGACAGTGCCATCGGCTCCCCGTGGAAGTTTCCGCCGGAAAGCACCTCGCCGTCCTCTGTTATTATCGGATTGTCGGTGGCGGAATTCATCTCTATGACCACCCTTTCCCTGATGTAGTTCAGGGCATCCTTAACTGCGCCGTGAACCTGAGGCACGCAGCGCAGGGCATAGGCGTCCTGCACCCTCAACTGTCCCTGTCTAGTCACATAGGTGCTGCCTTCGAGCATACCGAGGACGTTCCTCGAGGTTGTCATCTGACCCCTGTGAGGCCTTATCTCCTGTATCTTGCTGCTGAATGCATCACTGATACCCCTAAGCGCCTCGATTGTCAGCGCCGCAGCCACATCGCCAGCCTTTGCAAGGCTGATGCTGTCGTATATGGCCAGGGCACCGACTCCGGTCATGACGCAGGTGCCGTTGATGAGTGCAAGGCCTTCCTTTGCCGTCAGCTCGATTAATGGTATGCCCGCCCTTCTCATCGCCTCTGCTCCAGCCAGGACCTCGCCTCCGAACTCGGCCTCGCCTTCGCCCAGCAGCGGCAGGACCATGTGCGAAAGAGGAGCCAGGTCTCCAGAAGAGCCAAGGGAGCCTTTCTCAGGTATCTGCGGGTGAACTCCCTTGTTCAGCATGTCAATAAGTGTCGTCAAAGTCTCCAGCCTGATCCCGGAAAATCCTTTTGCAAGGGCATTCGCTCTGAGGAGCATAATGGACCTCACAGTGTCTTTAGGGAAAAGAGGCCCCGTGCCGCAGGCATGCGACAAAATCAGGTTTGTCTGGAGCTGCTTGCATTCGTCCATGGATATGGATACATCGGCGAATTTGCCGAAACCGGTGGTTACACCGTAGACAACCCTGTTGTTCTCCACGATATCCTCGACTATTGCTCTGGATTTCTTAACCTTTTCCACAGCCTTTTCGCTGAGGGCTACCTTCCAGCCCCGCCTGGAAACATTGACCAGATCCTCAAGACTCAAATTGTCGCCGTCAAGAATTATTGTATCCTTCATCATTAAAATCTCCCCTCGAATATTATTCAGAATTTTCGTCCAACAATACTTATTATATTCTTTATAAATTCAAAATAACCTCTAAAAACCCCCATAATAAATAGTCAGAATTTATTCAATGCTCTAACTCTTTACCGCAGTGAATCGCACGGCTATTTATTTTCTTCCGCTGCAGAATGTTTTATTGTATACTATACTGTGGGTGATCATAATGATTGGAAATAGATTCATGGATTCCATAAAGAAAAATTATATAGGAATCTGCATAATACTCGCAGCCTCGCTCCTGACAGCCACAGGGCAGCTTTTCTGGAAGATGTCGGGCGGAGCTGACTTGATGCTTGTGATAATAGGTTTTTTATTCTATGGTGCGGGTGCCGTGCTGATGATAGCGGCATTCAGGTTCGGGAGCCTTTCGGTAATACATCCGATGCTCAGCTTCAGCTATATCTTCGCGCTTTTTTTCGGCAGGTTCATTCTTAATGAGACGATTTCGCCGGTTCAGCTGCTTGGGGTCTTCACAATAATGGCCGGAGTTGTGCTGATAGGAGGTGGCGATGCCTGATGTGGTTTAAGATCATACTTCTTGTGATAATAATGACATTGTCGGGAGCTTTGGGAGGGTACTTCTTCAAGAGGGCGACAACCCAGTCGGAGAAGCTTTACAAAGTCATCTTCAAGCCTTCGCTTTATTTTGGCGGTCTTTTCTATGTGCTTGGCGCGGGAATGAACATACTCATTCTCAAGGAACTGCCATACACCGTGGTTCTGCCGCTGACTTCCCTGACATATGTCTGGACCATGGCGATATCCTACATGGTTTTAAACGAAAAAATAACCAGACTAAAGATAACCGGAGTTACCCTTATTCTGGTCGGTTCTATCCTTCTCTGTGCAAAAGTACAGCTGTAAGGAATTTCGGTATGGAGCTGAGCCTTTTCAGCCTCCAGGGCTCCCTGGAAACCCTGTAAAGCCACTCCATCCCAATTTTTATCATCCACTCCGGAGCCCTCTGGATATTTCCGGACATGACATCGAAGCTGCCGCCGACTCCCATGAATATTCTGCAGGGCAGCTCATCCATATATTTCAGGATAAACCTGTCCTGTCTGGGAGAACCCATGGCTACGAAAACGGCCTTGGGCTTTTTTTCTTTTATGTCCGAGATTATTTCGCCGCAGCTGTCTATGTCGAAATATCCGTTGTGCCAGCCCATTATATTGAGTCCGGGGTATTTCAGCTTCAGCTTTTCAGCGCAGGCTGAAACCACCTCTTCCTTCGCTCCTATGAGGTAGATCCCCTGCCCTTCCTCTGCGCAGCTTTCTATGATGCCCTGCATTACCTCGATGCCAGCAAGCTTCTCTTTTACAGGGCTTCCTGCAATCCTTGAGGCCAGCACTGTCCCCACGCCGTCCGGGATTATCACCGAACTGCCGCCCGTGAAGATGCTGTAGAGCTCACTGTCTTTCATGCCGTTGTACAGCACTTCTGGGTTCCCGGATATTATGTTTACTTTCTCGAAGGTGTCCAGGTACTCGAAGAGTTCCTCCTTGCTTCCCGCGAACACACGGTAGCCGAGAATCTTAGAGAATTTCATCAGGCTTCTCCCCTTTCCTAAGTTTTTTCCTTAATGCGCCCGCCAGCCACTGGAACTCCTCGATTTTCATCAGATGAAGTCCTGCTGCATATACGGCTGTTCCCACTGCGAACGAGATCAGGAGCGAAAGCACGCTTCCCAGAAGCTCCGCGCCAAAGGCGGCTGCGCAGAATCTGTCCACCGCATATATCGCAAGGGCCATCGCCGTAGAAGAAAGCAGCACCTTGCCGAAGGTCTCCAGCGTGCTCGCAGCCCGCATCCCGCCCAGCTTTCTGTTTATGCTGCCCAGCATCAGAAGCGTTGTGACAAGCGATGACAGTGTGGTTGCCAGGGTAAGCCCCGAAACGCCCATCTTTTTGACCAGGAGGAAATTGAGGATTATGTTAAGTATTATGCCGGCAAAGCTGTTGAACATAGGCGTCCTGGTGTCCTTCATGGAGTAGAAAGCCTTGTTCAGGATGTCTCTCACGCCGTAGGCTATCATGGCCGGGCAGAAGAACAGCAGTGCGTTTGCTGTGGCCAGCGCTGATGCCTGGTCGAAAGCGCCCCTCTTGAAGATCACAGTTATCAGCGGCATCCTCAGCATCGCTATGGCGAAAGCCGCCGGCACCATTATGAGAAGGATTGTGTTGATGCCTTTGACCAGGGCTGCCTTGTATTCGCCCGTCTTCCCCCTGGCCGCATGCTCTGACAGCGTGGGGTATATTATCATCGCTATCCCTATCGCAAAGACCTCGTAGGCCAGCGTGTTTATCTTGTTTGAAAACTCCAGCACCGTTACCGCTCCCGAATAGACCGTTGTCGCAAAGGACCTGTTCACGAACATGTTCAGCTGTATGAGCGAGGTGCTTATTACCACCGGGGGCATGAGCTGAAGTATTGTCCGCAGGTGTTCATCCTTCGGGTTGAACACAGGCCTGTAGCCATATCCGAGCTTGAAGTATTTAGGCACGTTTATTAGCAGCTGCACAAGGAAAGCCGCCACCGTTGCATATCCGAACCCTATTATTCCGTAGTCCCTGGCCAGGAATACGAGGTACAGTATGTAGACTACATTCGCCGCCGCCGCCATGGCTGAGGGCTCGAAGAACTGCTTGTGTACCTGGAGCACCCCCGTGATCACGCTCTGCAGGTTGATGAATACCAGCGAGGCGAGCATTATCCTCAAGATGAGCACCGAGCTGCTGTATACGCCTGTATCGCTTCCGAAGCCTGGTGCGAATATGTCTATGATAGTCCCGGAGAAAGCGATGAGGAGCAGGGTGAGCAGAAGCGTCGCAGCGGTAGTCACATTTATCACATTGCTTACGAAGCCCAGCGCGTTCCTTTCACCGTTTTTCTCCCTGCACTCCGTATGCACGGGAATAAATGTAGTGGTGATCCCGTAGCTTATGGTGGTCAGGAGGTAGACCACACCCAGTGCGAAATTATAGATGTCTGTCACCGCCGTAGCACCGAACTGCTCAGCGATCAGGGCATCCCTGACCAGCGCAAGGACCTTGCCCAGGATGATCAGCACCATCACGAATATCGAGCTTTTAACTATGCCAGCCTTTTTCATGGTTTCACGACCTTCGAATCTTCAACAATTGCCTTGTAGGCCTCAAAATAATTGCTGCAGAATCTGTCTATCGAGTATTTCTCTCTTACATACCTGTTAAGGTTTTCGCCCATGGCCTTGATGGTGCCGGGATGCAGGTAGGCCTCCCTCAGCTTGAGGTATATGTCCTCCTCTGAATAAGGGTCTACAAGAAAACCGTTTCCTCCGTTTATTATATGCGGCATGTCGCTGACTGACGATGCAATTACAGTTTTGCTCACCGCTGCGCTCTCCAGAACCACAAGCGGCGGCGCTCCCCCTTCGCTCAGCGAGGTGAGCACCGTAATATCGGATGCGTTGATATAATCCAGCACATTCTCTCTGAAGCCGGCGAAGATGACTCCCGCCCCTGAAGCGGCTTCGATTTCAGCCCTGTGGCTTCCTTCTCCTATGAGGACAAGCTTAACATTGTCGAATTCCGCCCTCAGCCTGGAGAAGGCCTTTATCAGTGTGATGTGGTTCTTCACCGGGTGGAATCTTGCCACCATTGTGAATACGAAGTCCCCCTCCCCTATTCCGAGGGAGCTCCTGACCGCTGAGGCATCGGAGGCCACCCGGCATTCGTCAAGATTGATGCCGTTCGGGATGACAAATTTCCTGCCGCCAATTCCGTCCACATTCAGCAGGTTTTTGATGTAGTTCGATACGCAGATGAAATAGCCGAAGCTTCTCAGTCCGCTTATGCTCAGAGGCGTGAACAGCAGGTGCTTCATCCTGCTGTTGAGAAAATCCTGCCTGTAATTGCTGTGGACTGTAGCCACGGCAGGAATTGAAAGCTTATTTAAGAGGAACTTCCCAAGAAAGAATGCCTTTGCTCCGTGGAAATTAACTATGTCAAAGCACTTTTCAGCTATGCAGTCTGCAGCCTCACTGCCCAGGAAAGACTTCGGGCTTAACAGGATGCATTCTATATTGTTTTCCACAGCTTTTTCATAGAGCGCTCCGCCCCCTATGCAGCCGATGGTGCACTTCATCTTCCCTTCTGAATTAAGGCACAGGTTCAAAATGTGCTTTGCTCCGCCCCCGTCGTCATTTCCGGTTATTATGTGTAAAACTTTCATATTAAAGACCGCCCTTAATTTGCATTTTGTTGTTCCGCTTCAGAGCCCTTTCTGCTGCAGGCCCGGGACTGGTATACCGCTATGAAAAGCCAGAAGTAAGCGATAACCTTAGGTGCAGAAAAATAATTGTCTATCAGGTTCATCATCATGAACGCTATGCTCGAAACCAGGAAGCCCTTGAAGAACTGAAGAAAATGTTGGTTCTCTTCGCTCTTCAGGTACCTGAATAGATCCCTGAAATGGGATACTATGATACCAAGAAACGCCGCGGTTCCGAGCACGCCGAGTTCGCTCTGGATCTTCAGGAGTATGTTGTGCGGATGAAACACCTGTTCCCAGTCATAGGTGTTCACCAGCTCCGGATGCTTTTCGATGTAGCCCGGATACTGCGTGTAAAAGTTGCCGTTGCCAACTCCCAGAAGGAAATGGTCCTTTATCATGTAGTACGCCGTTTTCCATACCTTCAGCCTCGATTCGTTCTGCGACATGTCTGCTATCTGAAGCAGCCTGGTCCTTGTGGCAGGCATCATCAGTGCGATGGCGCCGGCTATTATGAATGCTATTATGAACTTGCGGCTGTATAGGATTATCAGCAGCACGAATCCGATTATGACCCCCAGGAGGGCGTTCCTTGAAAAGGATACGATTATGCTTCCGAGGGCCATGAGAGCAAGCGCCCCGTATATTATCCTGTAGCTCCATTTCTTTTCTCCTGCGAATAGCATGACCGCAGGAAAAAACGCAATCAGTGCGAAAGCGCCGAAGTTGTTGTAGTTTTCCATGGTTGAAGCCGCTCTCAGCTCCCAGGAGTATGAGAAGCTGCCTGTCCTCATGACCGCCCGGGCGTATTCATTGATCCCGTCCCAGAAAATGTAGGCGCAGACCATGAAGTACACGAGTATGATGTTCCTCAGCACCCTCTCCTGATTCATTTCATACTTGATTATAAAGAACAGGACTATGTACGTCGTGAATCTTGCGCTTTCACGGATGGCCATCGACCTGTCCATCGAATACAGGATTGAGAAGAACATCGCAAATATGAGCAGGGCCATGGATATTCCCAGGCTGTGGGTGAAGAAATCCTTGAACCCCATGGCGAATCTTTCCCTGGAGCTTCTGTATATCATGAGCTTAAGCAGGTAGACTAGGATTGCTGCAGCCAGTATTACATCCCCGTTGAAGGGTATGCCGGAAATGCTGTATTTGCTCGGGAATAGAGGAAGTATGATGATGTATGCATATATGAGATATTCCAGCAGTTTGTCGAATGCCTTCATGCTAATCCTCCTCGTATATTCTGATTACAGATTCAGTGAACTTTGACAGTGCGAAATTGTCGCTTACGTACTTCTCTCCCGCATTTCCGACGGCTTCAACCTTGTCCCTGTTGTCCAGAATCCACTTCAGCTTGTCATAGATCAGGCCGCTGTCCTGCGGCTCTACAATGTATCCATTGACGCCGTCGGATATCATGTCCGTAAGCGCTCCCACCTTGGTGCATAGGACAGGCTTTCCTAGTGACATCGCTTCCAGGATGACGTATGGCATTCCTTCCTTTATGGAAGGCAGGACAAACAGATCCAGGATGTTCATTATGTCGTAGTTGTCCTCCCTGTATCCGAGGAACATTATGTCGCTTAAGTCCTTCGCCAGCGCCCTCATGTCATCCAGCTTCGGCCCCTGCCCTGCGAATACCGTTTTGAACCTGTAGCCTTCCGCATAGAGCCTTTTCAAAGCCTCTATCAGGTATTTGTGCCCCTTCGTTTCGTAGAAATTCGATATTGTTCCCAGGACAAACTCGTCCTCGGGTATATTTAGCTCCTTCTTCACTTCAGCCGCATCCCTCAATTCATCCTTCCTGATCTCAGGTATGGCGTTAGGTATGAATGTCAGCTTTTCCTGCTTGACCAGCCTGTTCTCAAGGGCTGAATCGCAGTCCTTCTTTGAGACAGCAATAACCTTGTCGCCGAGCATAGCGCCTACTCTTTCAATATATATATATACCGCCCTCTTGATATTGCTCATAGGCTCGTTGAACACGAAGCCGTGCGCGGTATAGATCACCTTCTTTGTTCCGGCAAGCTTTGCGGCGATCCTGGCCAGGATTCCCGCTTTTGAGCTGTGGCAGTGGACGATGTCAAATCCGCCGTCCCTGAACAACCTGTGCAGATTTTTTACAGCTTTTATGTCCTTTGATAGATCTATATCCCTCACCATGTCGGGAACCAGGACGACCTCGATGCCGTTTTCCTTCGCCTTCTCTATGAGCTTGCCGCCGGCAGATGTGAATATTGTGACGTCATATCCCCTGTTTTTCAGTTCAGTGCTTAGAAGAAGCACGTGCTTCTGGGCTCCGCCCATCTCTGATAGTGTGACAACCTGTGCAACCTTAATAGGCATATATATTCTCCCTCTCGTAAACAATCTAACAATCAATAATAATCCAACCTTTATGATACCATTAAATTTTGCTGTCCTCAATAAAAAAAGGGACAAATGCAAGCATTTATCCCAAATCCAATATCCGATATGACAGGCAACCATTTTTTTACAGGATGTTGACGTCTTCTCCGTTCATTACCTTGTTCATGTTCCTCACAGCGCACATCTTTCCGCACATGGTGCAGGTATCCTCGTGCTCAGGAGTTGATTCCTTCCTATACCTTCTAGGCTTCTCCCCGTCCAGCGCAAGCTCGAACATCCTGTTCCAGTCAAGCTCTGCTCTGGCCTTGCTCATCTCATTGTCCCAGTCCCTTGCCCCTTTGACGTTCTTTGCAATGTCTCCTGCATGTGCAGCGATCTTTGATGCGATGATTCCCTCCTTCATGTCTTCAAGGTCAGGCAGCCTGAGGTGCTCGGCAGGTGTGACGTAGCAGAGGAAATCCGCTCCGCTGCTTGCTGCTATTGCTCCGCCGATGGCGCTGGTAATGTGGTCGTATCCCGGTGCTACGTCAGTAACCAATGGTCCAAGCACATAGAAAGGCGCTCCGTGGCAGAGCTTTTTCTCAAGCATCATGTTTGCGGCTATCTCGTTGATCGCCATGTGCCCCGGTCCCTCTATTATTACCTGAACATTCCTTTCCCATGCCCTGAGCGTCAGCTCGCCCAGAGTCATGAGCTCTTTAATCTGGCAGGCGTCTGTTGCATCCTGGATGCATCCGGGCCTGCAGGCATCGCCCAGGCTCAGTGTGAGGTCGTGTTTCACACAGATGTCGAGCAGCTCGTCGTAGTATTCAAAGAACGGGTTTTCATTTCCTGTAAGCTCCATCCAAGCGTAGAGCAGGGATCCGCCCCTTGAGACTATGTTGGTGAGCCTCTTGTTCCTTTTGAACACTTTTGCCGTCTCCCTGTTGATGCCAGCGTGTATCGTCACGAAGTCGACTCCGTCCTCTGCCTGCTTCTCGACAACCTTCAGGAACTCCTCAGCCTTGAGATCCTTCAATTCCCTGTCATAGAAGCCTATCAGGTCATACATAGGAACCGTTCCTATCATTGCCGGTGCCATCTCTATCAGCTTTTTCCTGAACATTTCCGTCTTGCCATAGGAGCTCAGGTCCATGATAGCTTCAGCCTTCATGTCGAGCGCAGTCCTGACTTTGTCCAGTTCTGCCTCAATGCTGTAGCAGTCCTTGGATATGCCGAGATTGACATTTATCTTAGTCTTAAGTCCTGCTCCCACGCCCTCGGCGGACAGCGACTTATGATTCTTGTTGGCAGGTATTACTATGTTTCCTTCTGCGAGGCCTTTTCTTATGAATTCAACGTCGAGGTTTTCCTTAGCAGCAACCGTTTCCATTTCCTTTGTGATTATGCCTTTTTTAGCGGCGTCCATCTGAGTTGTGTAGTTCATCTTTTTTCCCTCCAGGTTTATTTAATTTGTTTTTTTATTTGTCAATGACTGGTTATCGGATTGAATAAAAAACAGACCTGCCAATAATAAAGCAGGTCTGTCGATATCAAAATACCATTCTTATACCAGGATCGCACTGGATCATAATATAAATGTTTTTGACTCATCGGCTTCCCTACGTTAGTACTAACTACATCAGGTTCAAAGGGTCAGGATTTCTCCTTCTCAGCCAATGGCTCCCCCAGCGAAATTTCTATTCAATTTTCTCAACCAAGTACATTATAGTATAAACATGTAATCCTGTAAACAACTTAATAGATTACGTCGCTTGTTATCTCATCTATTGAATTGCAGCCGGTGAGCACCATGGCACTCTTCAGGTCGTCCTTGAGGTAGTCGATATAGAGCTTCACGCCTTCCCTGGCTCCTCCGAAGGATGCTGTGACGAACGGCCTTCCTATGAGCACGCCCTCTGCACCTAAGGCTATCATCTTCAGTATGTCGGCGCCGCTCCTTACTCCGCCGTCTGCAAGAATCGTTACTTTTCCCTTTACAGCCTCGGCTATCTCTGGGAGCACATCCGCTGCTCCCGGCGTGTGGTCGAGGACCCTGCCGCCGTGATTCGATACTACGATTGCGTCTACTCCGGCTTTTACCGCCAGCTCTGCCTCTTCAACCGTCATTATGCCCTTGAGTATGAAAGGAAGCTTTGTGCTCTGTGCTATATCCCTTATCTCCTCGACGGTCTTCGGAGAAACAGGCTTTCCTGCAAGCCTCAGCGTTATTAGTCCCGCCCCGTCTATATCCATTCCGACTGCGAAAGCTCCTGTCTCTTCAGCCAGCCTTATCTTCTCTTTGATCATTTCGTTGCTTTCCCATGGCTTTATTATCGCGATACCCTGTCCGTCGAAGTTCTTGAGCTGCGCAAGGTTTGCTATCAGGAAGGCGTCTACCGCTGTATCGCCCACCATAGGGTAAATTCCTGCATCAAGGCAGCCTCCTATAACCCAGGAGATGTACTCATCTTCAGTGAATTTTCCGCCCATGTTGAATGTAGTTCCCGAAACCGGAGCCGCAAAAACCGGTATGTCCATCTTTTTGCCGAAAAGCTCGGTTGATATGTCAGGGTTTTTTGCCGAGTGTATTGTTTTCATGTTAAGTTTGTAAGCATCGAGTGCTTCGATATTTGCAGTGAATGCTGAGCCTGTGCCTTTGCCGCCCATTCCCGGCACTTCTCCCGCGCATGCCTTTCCGTTGCAGACGCTGCACACCCTGCAGAAACCCTTCAAATTTTCTCGTGCCGCCTGCTTTACGTCCTTTAAGTTCATCAAAATACCTCCTTAAGCTAGTTGCATAAATTTTCAAACACTAACAATAATATATCATATTATCAAACCGATGTCACCTTTCTGACGCTCATG
The DNA here is from genome assembly GCA_017861315.1 of Bacillota bacterium. Classification (GTDB taxonomy): domain Bacteria; phylum Bacillota; class Clostridia; order Clostridiales; family Clostridiaceae; genus UBA699. Next base: position 48,680 of record JAGFXP010000008.1, read on the forward strand.
ATTGACTTTTCACTAATTAGGGGTATATTAGGTGTTCAAGGTTCATAAGGCAATGTTTGCTTAAAATGTTGGTGGGCATTTGAATAGACTCCACCCTCCTGGACATAATTATAAAAAGATGATTTCAGGAGGTGGGCGGGATTGACCGATTTCACATTCAGCGATAAAAAAATTGAGGGGATGCTGGGTGCTTTGAACTTTGAAAAGAGCAGCTGTCCCCACTGCGGAAGCAGGAATTTTGTTAAGTACGGCAGGACCGGCCTAGGACGACAACGCTATCGCTGCCGGGAATGCAGGAAAACTTTTTCAGAAACTACCGGCACACCATTCATGTACAGCAAGAAAACGCTGGAGACCTGGGCGGGCTATCTTTTCTGCATGGAAGGCAGGCTTGCCCTGCGGAACATATCAAAGCTCCTCGGCATGAACCTGTCCACCGCCTTTTCCTGGAGGCACAAAATACTGAGCGTTGCCGAGACAAAGACGGACACCGTACTTACCGAAACAATCGAGGTCAATGAGTTTTGGCTGAAGGAAAACTTCAAGGGATGCAGGAGAATAAATCCGCACTTTCGTGATGCTGAAAAGCGCTGTCAGATCCTGATGCTGAGCTGCCGTGACAGCAAGGGAAACATCCTTTTAAAGGCAGTCGCCAGGAAAGGGCTCAGGAAGCTGGAGTATGCCGAGATTTCGAATATACTCAGCCCAGTGATTGAGCACTGCAAAATGCTTGTCACAACTAGTAATCTTTTCTATGTTTCTTTTGCCAAGAAGAATAAGCTCAGATTATGCATGCCGTACAGCGCGAGCTACCGCCGGTCGGGTTTTTCGCTGAAGAATGCTGAGATCCAGGCAAGGGGATTCAAGGGATTCCTGAAAAGATTCAGGTCAGTGGCAAGCAAGTACCTCAGCCATTATATGAACTGGTACAGGATTATGCTGAACAGGAACGGCAGCCTGCCGGCTGAAATCATGGATATGCTGTCCTGCGGTCGCCGCCAACTGAGGGTTCATGAGCTCAGTAAAGTGCAGTTTGACGGTACGCTTAGGCATGACTGAAAAACATCAACACTTAAACCAAACAATGCCCGATGGTGCCAAACAACATACATACCGGTTATCGGCAAATAAAGAAGGAAGGCAAAATAATCGCCTTCCAAATTATCAAACGGTTATCACCACGATACCATTTCTTATGAGAAGTTCGGCAGTGACGCCATTTCCTTCGATAAGCCTGCCGCTGAAAGTTCCGTCATAAATCAGCCCGCAGCCGCAGGACGGGCTTTTTGCCTTCAGTATGACCTCCTTGGCGCCAGCCGCTTTCGCTATGCTGAGCACTTCCCGGGCTCCCCTTATGAAGTTTTCCGTGGTGTCCGTTCCGGATGAGCTTACCACCCTCGCTCTTCCGTCAAGAACATCAGCACCGGTTCCTCCCGATATCTCCATCGCGGACCTCGGAGTGGCAAGGCCTCCCAGCTGCTCAGGGCATACAGGTATAGCCTTCCCTTCGGCCAGTAGCCCAAGGACCTCCCTGTTGAGGTTGTTTCCGCCGTTGTATTTGCAGTTTGTTCCGCATAAACATGCACTCACCAGTATCATCCCGCACCTCCGCTATTTAAGTTCGGCAACCGTTACTCCAGTGCCGCCTTCCCCGTATTCGCCAAGCCTGTACTTCTTTACGTGAGGATGCCTTTTCAGCATGTCGCTTATGGAATTCCTCAGTACTCCTGTGCCCTTGCCGTGGATTATAGTGACCTCGTTCAGGCCTGCCATATATGCCTCGTCCAGGTATTTGTCAGTCGTGAAGAGCGCTTCCTCCGAATCCATGCCCCTGAGATCTACGGAGGATGCCACTGTCCTAAGGTTCAGGCTGAGTTCCCTGCCGCCTTTCTTCTTTGAGGCTTCCTTTGTTTCCTTTGAAGCCCTCAGGTCATCCAGTTTCACGGATATCTTCATGATACCCGCCTGCACAAGAACCTCACCCTTGCTGTCCGGCTTCGAGATCACTATGCCCTTCTGGTTGAGCGAAGGTATGAATACATCCTGCCCCTCCTTCACGCCTTTCAGCTTCTCACCCTTCGGTTCCATCTTTTTGGATGCTGCGTCCTCGGACCTGTCCAGCCTTTCCTTCAGTTTCTGCCTCTCGAGTTCAAGCTTCTTCCTCGCCTCCGAGGAGTAGCCGAGCCTTTCCATCTCTCTCATGTTTTTCAGGATTGAATCAGATTCCTCTTTTGCTTCCTTTAATATACTTTTTGCTTCCCTCTGGGCGTCTATCAGCGCCTTCTCCCTGGCGTTCTGAAGGTTATAGAGCTTTTCCTCATACTTTTCCTTCAGCTTGGCTGCCTCAAGCTTTATGCTCGCAGCCTCCCTTGCATCGTCCTGGGCCTTTATGCTCTTTTCCTGAAGGCTCTGGATAAGGTCCTCGAACCTGAGGCTCTCGCTTGTTATGTTTTCCCTGGCGTCATCTATGATGTAGTTCGGAAGCCCAAGCCTGTTCGATATCTCGAAGGCGTTCGACTTTCCCGGTATCCCGATGAGAAGCCTGTATGTCGGCCTGAGCGTCTCGACGTCGAACTCGACGGATGCGTTCTCAACACCCTGTGTCCTTAAGGCGTAGCCCTTGAGCTCGCTGTAGTGCGTAGTAGCGATTATCCTTGAGTTCCTCTTTTTCAAATTTTCAAGTATTGCCACCGCCAGTGCAGCTCCCTCCGTTGGATCGGTGCCTGCTCCGAGCTCGTCGAAGAGTATGAGCGATTTTTCGTCTGCCTTTTCTATTATCTCGACTATGTTCCTCATGTGGGACGAGAAAGTGGAAAGGCTCTGCTCTATGCTCTGCTCGTCGCCTATGTCAGCAAACACCTCTTCGAAAAAGCTGATTGTGGAATGCTCCCTGGCCGGGATCATGAGCCCGCTCAAGGCCATCAGGTGAAGGAGCCCCACAGTTTTAAGCGTTACCGTCTTACCGCCCGTATTCGGTCCGGTTATGACAAGCGTCGTGAAGTCCCTGCCCAGGTAAATACTGGAAGGAACCACTGCCTTCCTGTCTATGAGAGGGTGCCTTCCCTCGATTATGTCCACCATACCGCTGTCGCTTACCATAGGACAGGTGCAGTTGTTCTCGCTGGCGTACCTGGCCTTTGCGAATATGAAATCCAGCTCCCATACGATGCTGCCGTTCGTCCTCACGTAGAGTATGTTGTCATATACCTTCTCCGAAAGCTCCATGAGGATCCTCTCTATCTCGGCCTTCTCCTTGAGCACGAGTTCCCTGATCTCGTTGTTCAGGTTGACGAGGCTCATCGGCTCGATATAGAGGGTAGCCCCTGATGAGCTCTGGTCGTGGATTATCCCGTGGACGCTGCCCTTGTGCTCAGCCTTGACCGGCAGCACGTACCTGTCGCCCCTCATCGTGTAGAGGTTGTCCTGCAGGTACTGGGAATAGCTCCTTATCAGAGAGTTGACCTTGTCCCTCACTGAGACGTTCTTGTCCTTGAGCTGCCTCCTGAGGTTGTAGAGCAGGGAGCTTGCCCTGTCTGAAAGCTCGTCTTCCGAGACAACAGCGTTGAAGATGTCGTCCTCCAGGCTTTTTACCGGCGTTATCCCCTCGCAGATGTCCTGTATAACGCGGTGCTGCTCCTCGTCCTCCCTCACCGATACATAGTCCCTGAACCTTCTCGCGCTCCTCATGACGGCAGCGATTTTCAGGAGTTCTCCCGGCTGCAGGACCGATCCCTTGCCAGCTCTCTCTATGGCGATCCTTGCATCGTACACTCCTTCGAAGGGAGGTGCGCCTTTTGTGGTGAGAAGCTTGAGGGCCTCGTAGGTTTCCTCAAGGTGCTCCTTCACTTCATATATATTGTCGTAAGGCTTCAGGACATCTATTATGTCCTTGCCCGCATTCGTATAGGTAAATTTCTTAAGTTCCTCCCGTATCTTATAAAACTCAAGAACTCTCAGCGATTTGTCGTTCAATCTATTCCACTCCCCTTTTGTAATGCCCGCGGGTATAGTTCTCGAAACTGCCCTCGAACCTGCCTTCTGCGAAGCTTTCAAGTATGTTTTTGGTTTCCCCGTAGCTCTCGTCTATGAAGTCGAGCCTGAAATGCTTAGCTCCAATCCTCCCCAGGTCCTCAAGGTTAGGTATTAGGTTTATAGGTACGCTGTTGTAGATGTGGCTTCTGCAATACCTGTCGGTTTCCACATTGAAATCCACACCCTTCCTGTCCTTGAGGGTGTAGCCGCTCCTGAGGCAGGGCCTGCTGCAGGCTGAATCCTTTGACTTGTTGCCGAACAGGCTCCCTGTCATGCAGTATTCGCTCACCATCAGCTCAGTCTTCCCGTAGACCAGGACCTGTGCTCTGCGCTTTCTGATCATGTCCTTTATCTCGCCCCTGTTGAGCTCGACGCTGAGGCATGACAGATCGAGACGGCTGTTGTAGAAATCCAGCGCCTCCCTGTTGAATATGTTCAGCTTGTAGTCACCTATGAGGCTCGTCTTGCCCCGGTACCTGTTCATGATGCCAAGGTTGCCTGTCAGAAGGCCCTCGACCTTTGCCAGGTTTGCATCGATGAAGCTGCAGACAGCTTCAAATTCTTCCTTAATTATATTAGGTATCCTGAGGTAGATCTCCGTGCATTCGCCCCTGAGATTGATCGCCTCATCAATATCCAGATCCGATTTCATATTGAATAAGTCGACGGCAATATCTGAAATCCCGAGCTCCGTCGCCGCCCTGAACTGATTCATCGTGCTGACCACTGCCATGGTTCTTCCCGGGAGCGAATACGCCCGGTCACCGGAAGAAGCCCATGCCGTCTCCACGGTCGGCTTCGCTGTCCTCATGTCCGATACGTTCTCAAGCATATCGATCTGGGACAGTATGTCCCTCCTGATCTCGTTTATTGATGATACGGGAATAAAGCCGTCCTCGAAGCTCACGACACTGACAATGAAGTTGAACGGGGTGTTCTGTGTCTTTGTCATGTTTTCAATGAATTTTTCCTGGGCAAGAGGCTTCTTTAGGGCTTCCTGCACCAGAGGACCCTGGATTTCACGCCTTGTTCCTTTGTATGTGAACGCCACCTCGACAGGCTTTGAAACCCTGAATGCCACCTCTACAGGCACATCTATCTTCCTGAGATAAGGCTGCGAGCACACCTCCTCAAGCTCCTCCAGAAGGCTGCTGTCCGAGGTCTTGTAAAGGACATCCCCCTTCCTGTATCTCTGGGGGAATATCTTAACGAGGTCGCCCTTGTCAGCCTGCTGAACCTCTTGGCCGTCCATTATGATTTTCGATACGGAGAAGCCCTCTTCTCCAAAGCTTAAGCCGTCCTTCACGCTGAGACCTCTCATCAGCCTCACCTGCAGGGCTGCATCGGCTCTGCCAAGCTCCAGACCTGTGTTCTTTGGATTCGAATAGGCCATCATGTCGCGCCCGACGTTTCCGAACATATACGCCTTGGAGGCGCCGCCCCTGTTGAAAAGCTGGAGAACCCTCTCCTGTTCCTTTTCCAGTCCGAAGTCCGCGTTGCCTTTGTAGAGGCTGTCCAGGGCTTTCCTGTAGGCTCCCACAACTCCCGCCACGTATTCGGGCCTTTTCATGCGCCCTTCGATCTTCAGAGACGCCACACCGGTGTCGTATATTTCCCTAAGCACGTCGAGCGTGCATATGTCCTTGGGGCTTAGCAGATAGCCCTGCCTCTCATCTCCGCTGGAATCCTCAGTAAGAGTATAGGGGAGCCTGCAGGTCTGCGCGCATCGCCCGCGGTTTCCGCTCCTTCCGCCTATCATGCTGCTCATAAGGCACTGCCCCGAGTAGCAGATGCAGAGGGCACCGTGTATGAACATTTCCGTCTCAAGCCCATGAGAAGCAAGCGACTGCGAAACCTCCTTTATTTCCTTTAAGGAGAGTTCCCTGGAAAGGACTATCCTTTTGAATCCCAGGTCCTTGAGGAAAAGCGCCCCTTCGGCGTTGTGAACGGTCATCTGGGTGGATGCGTGAAGCTCGAAATCACCAAGCTCCTCTTTCAGCCGTTTCGCCAATCCCGTATCCTGGATTATCAGGGCGTCGACCCCGATCCCGTGGAGGAACTTTGCATAGTCAACAGCCTCCCCTATCTCCGAATCCTTCAGAAGTGTATTTATGGTGACATGCACCTTAACGCCGTAAATATGGCAGTACCTTACCGCCTCGGCCATTTTTTCATTGTCAAAATTTGACGCATATGCTCTGGCTGAAAACTTGTTTCCACCCATGTATACTGCATCAGCACCGCTCTGGACTGCTGCCTGAAGGCTTTCCATGCTCCCTGCCGGCGCAAGCAATTCAATCTTTCTCATATCATTTCTCCCCTGCTCCAGTGTGAGCATTAGTTTTCTACAGTACATTATACCTTATCCAAATCTAATATCCAATGTAAGGCGAAAAAAATTCCCGGCCCTTTTGAGGGTCAGGAATTTTATTTCTTTTACTTTTCAGGAATGTTCTTGGCCTTCTTCTCCTTGGCAACATTGATCTGGCTCTCCATGAGCTTGTTCTGCAGGTCAAGCACCTTGTACTTCGTTGTCTGAAGATTGAATCTTACCTCTTTGTTTTCAGCCTTAAGCTGATTGTTCTTCTCGACATACTTCTGTGCCGTCTCCTCCATAAGCGCCAGTTCACCCTTGATCTTTTCAAGTTCTGCCTCTGTCCTGCTGAGCAGTCCGGAATCTATGCTGTTCTCAAGCTTCTGCATGAGCTCGGAATTGGATTGCTCCATATAGGAAAGCTGGCTTTTAAGCTCCTCCACCTCATTCTCATACATCCTGTTTCGCTTTTTAAGCTCGCTGCATTCCTCAAGCGCTTTGAAGAGTTCGTCTGCGATGTTCACTGCTGACAGCACCGCTGCAGAAGATGCGCTGAGAAGCTGGTTCTTTGAAGTAATATCCTTCATTTTCTTGTCAGCGTACTGTGAAACCTTCAGCAGATATTCTTCGTTCTCTTCGCCTTTGAGATTGTAAACCACACCGTTTATTTTAACAGAAACAACGTTCATGACATCACCTCTCAGAAAATTCATAATCTTATTTTACCATACATTTGAAACTTATAAAACATGAATTTGCTGCATGTGCCGGGAAAACATCCAGAATATTCCTATCTGAGCTCAGCTCCGAGGGATGTTTCAAGGTTCTTGACGATATTATCGTGCACTTCTGAAACCTCGGCATCGGTAAGTGTCTTGTAGTCGAGCCTGTATGCTATGGAATATGCCACGCTCTTTTTTCCTGCCGGTATCTGCTTCCCTTTGTATACGTCGAACAGCTTTACGCTTTCAACAAGGCCCCCGCCGTTAGCTGTGATTATGTCCTCTATCTCCTTGACCATCACGCTGTCGTCCACAAGCATAGCAAGGTCTCTCAGGACTGCAGGGAATTTTGGAAGCGGCCTGTACTCCCTTCCCAGGTCTGCATACTTGTAAAGCACGTCCAAATTCAGTTCGGCTACGTAGCATCTCTCCGCTACGCCGTAGTTGTCGATTACTCCCGGATGCATTTCGCCCAGGACGCCTGCATGCCTTCCATTTACGAGAAGCGCAGCCGTTTTTCCCGGATGGAAGCTTGCATTTTTGCTTTCCCTTCGGAATTCGTACTTTTTGATACCCAACGCTTCCATCAGGTTCTCAACCACTCCTTTGATGTGGTAGAAGTCGGCTCCGCCGTACATCCCTACTGCGGCTATGTTCCTCTCGTCCGGAAGCTGGTTGACATCCTCTCCAGGGATATAAACCTTTCCGATTTCGAAGAGCCTTGCGATTTCATTGCTTCTTGAATAGTTTCTTGCAAGAGCCTCCATAGTCGAAGGCAGCGAGGTTGTCCTCATTATGCTGTAGTCTTCACCCAGAGGATTCCTTATCAGAACGGCTTTTCTCATAGCATCGTCTTCAGGAACAAGTATCCTGTCAAAACATTTAGGGCTGACAAATGTATAGCTTATGGACTGGTTAAGCCCGCTGCATATCATCGCCTCAACTGTCTTGTCGTTGAGCTTCTGTTTCATGGTCTTTCCGCCTCTTGCGTTGACGCTCTCGATGATCGTCATAGGAATGTTCTCGTATCCGAATATTCTTGCCACTTCCTCAGCTATGTCTTCCCTGATGGACACGTCCACCCTGAAGGTAGGGACGGTTATTGCCAGATCGTCACCCGATATTTCAACAGCCATATCAAGCTTTTCCAGGTAGCCCTTCATAGCTTCCTTATCTATGTCTGTTCCGAGGAATGCATTTACCCATTTCGAATCGACCGTCATGACCTTCGGAACCACCTTCTCAGGGTACACGTCTATGGTTCCTTCCATGACCTGCCCTGCTCCCAGCTCTATCACCAGCTGGCACGCCCTGTCAATTGCCTGCTGCGTCATGTTTGGATCCAGGCCTTTTTCAAAGCGGGTTGAGGCTTCTGTCCTCAATCCAAGCTTTGCCGTGGAAACTCTTATATTTATAGGCTCAAAATTCGCTGCCTCGAAGATAACTCCCGTTGTGTCTTCCTTTATTTCCGAGTTAAGGCCGCCCATTATTCCTGCAAGTCCGATTGCTGTCTCGCCGTCTTTGATGGTAAGCATGTTCTCGTCGAGGTCCCTCTCGGTTCCGTCCAGGGTTGTGAATTTCTCTCCTGCTTTTGCCCTCTCGACCACTATCCTGTTGGTAGAAATCTCCCTGAAATCATAGGCATGCATCGGCTGGCCGAATTCAAGCATTACATAGTTGGTAATGTCGACTATGTTGCTTATAGGCCTGACTCCCGCTTCAGCCAGTTTGTCCTGCATCCATTTAGGCGAAGGGCCGATCTTTACATTCTTGACGCCCCTTGCGATGAACCTGCTGCAGAGAACGCTGTCCCTTACCTCCACCTTCAGAAAGTCGTTGATGTTTTCGCTGCTGTTCGGAGTGTAGCTCACGTCCGGCATCCTGTAGGTTGTGCCTATCGTTGCCGCGGTCTCCCTCGCCATCCCGATCATGCTCATGCAGTCGGGCCTGTTGGATGTCAGCTCGAAGTCTATGATCTCGCTGTCGAGCCCCAGGACCTCCTTTATGTCCTTGCCTAAAGGCGTTTCCTCGGGCAGGATCATGAGCCCGTGCACGTGCTCCTCTGCAAGCCCGAGCTCCTCCTCCGAGCAGAACATCCCGTTTGAAACGAGTCCCCTCATCTTAGTCTTCTTGATCTTCACTCCTCCGAAAAGGGTTGAGTTGTGGAGCGCCACAGGGATTATATCGTGGAGCTTCATGTTCGTCGCAGCCGTTATTATCTGTATAGGCTCCCCGGCTCCGATGTCAACCTGGCAGACGAAAAGCTTGTCGGCGTCGGGGTGCTTCTCCAGCTGCACGATCTTTCCAGTAACAACGTTGCTTATGTCGGCTCCCTTTGCGATTATCTCTTCCGCCATGGAACCTGTCATCGTGAGCCTGTCCCCTAATTCTTTCGTGCTTATATTTATATCAACGTAATCTCTCAGCCAATTCATTGGAACTTTCATGTGTCTTCCTCCTCATTTTTAAGTTAGCTTCTTTTTTGTTCTGTTAGAACTGGTCCAGGAATCTCATGTCGCTTTCGTACAGGTTCCTGATGTCGTCGATGCCGTAGGACATCATTACGGTCCTGTCGACTCCGATTCCGAATGCGAAGCCG
>JAGFXP010000052.1 GCA_017861315.1 Bacillota bacterium
GTATATCTTATCACCCTGCGGCTTCCTTGTCAATACATTTTTTCAAATCTTTTTCAGATTTTACTTTGTTCTCCAAGCCGCCGTTTTCGTGACAACGAAAATTAGTATACCACGAATATCCGGCCTTGAATCTGCATTTAATCGCATCAATCCGCTTTGCCCCTCAAATGCTCAGCTTTCATCAGTTTTTCTCATTTATCCGCAGGCTGATACACCAGGATAGGTTTGCGTTTCCAACTCATGCTTTTTTGTACAAACCATGTATTTTCAACGGAATATGGGTTAAAATAATCTGGGGGTGATAAGTATGCCGCAGTTGAAAATAAGAGGCGTTGAAGTTGAAAAGATATGTTCGTTCAGCAAAAATCTCATAGATGAACTTGAGGATATAATAAATTGTCCAAGAAGTTATTTTACAATCGAACACATATCTTCAACATTTATAGCGGACGGAAGCGTAACAAAAAGCTATCCTTTTGTAGAAGTATCATGGTTTGACAGAGGCCAGGAAGTTCAGGACAAGACCGCTCTTGCAATAACCAAGGCAGTCCAGTGCGCCGGCTATGAGAATGTCGATGTCGTATTCACAGCTTTGAAGGAAAATGAGTACTACGAAAACGGGAACCATTTCTAGCAAAAAGTTCCGGGGATCATTCTCCCCGGAACTTTTTGCTTTCCTTCATTTTTTCTTCTATTTCCTTCAGACCTTGGTAAATTTCTTCTCTCGAGAAATTGCCCCGCCTAAGTTCCTCATCGGTCTTTTCCCTGAGAAGCCCGTAAAAATCGACAGCGATGTTGTACATCTCCCCGGAACAATCCTCGCTCCACTCACTGAAGAGCATGTCCTCAGCCTTGTTGTATTCACCCTGACTGACGAGCCTTTTCAAAACTCCAGGAAGAATATCCGCGCTGCTGATCTGATCCAGGTTAATGACCTCGCTTTTTTTCTCTTCCTTATTAAGCAGAAGCTTTGCTCCTGCTTTCCCGAGATTCTTAAAAAGCTCTTCCAGATTCATATAATCCCTATTTCTCCCCTTCCAGCTTCAGAACATATTCCACCAGTGGCGATATTGAATCCCTGTCCGTGAAGTCAACCTTCTGCCCGTAGGTTTCAAGCATCTGCCTGTCCTCTCCTGTCTTTTCCCCTTCAGGCTTTTTCTCGACCATCTTCTTAAGCATCGCCATCATCCCCTTGTGAATCATGTTCAGCTCACTGTAGTCTATACCCCCTCTAAGATGGAAGAATTTGATGCTGCTTCTCATCTCGTCAGGTATATTCTTCTCGATTATCGGCTTGTAGATGCTTGTGTCTTCCGGGGATGCGAGCCCGACCGTAAAGACTATAAGGCTCTTGTCCTTGATGGAATGAAAGTTCTTTGTCAGGAGGGATATGCCGTTTATGCCGCTGGCGTAAAGCCCTCCGCCGTAAATGATGACGCTGTAGCTTTCCAGTTCGCTGCCGCTGATTTCCGATTCCTCGAACAAATCAGATCCCAGGATCTCTGCAATCCAGCCTGCGTATTTCCTGGTGCTCCCGTACCTGGACTTGTAAACCACCGCCGCTTTTTTCATATTATTCAGCCTCCGTTTTTTTTATTTCAATTCCCTTTCTTTTAAGGGTAAGATATCTGCTAGCTGCAGCCGCACAGCCTCCGGAAAGGTCTATCATTACATCAGCGAACCTTGCAGCCCTTCCGGGAACAAACATCTGGTGAAGCTCATCTGTCACCGAATACATGAAAACCGCTGCAACGGAATATAATGCAGCTTTTCTCAGGTCGAATTTTTCATACAGAAGATTGAACCACAGCAGGCACAAAATGAAGTACTCTGTGAAATGCGCAGCTTTCCTCACCGCAAAACTTGCCATTTCTCCAAGGACGGAGTTCAGGTCCAGTCCAAGGAATTTAACTATCCGGATTATCAGCTCGCTGTCCTGGTCGGATGCGACCGCGGGCTTGCCCGAAAAATAGAAGATAATGAGCATCCACATCAGGACCATAAGCAGCTTAAAATATTTTTTCATTAATATATACCTCGAATTCATTCACCTTATACCATTATAATTTATTTATGAAATAATAAAAAGCATCCTTTTTCAAGGATGCTTTGGTGGCTCACCGGGGAATCGAACCCCGGACAACTTGATTAAAAGTCAAGTGCTCTACCGACTGAGCTAGTGAACCAGAATCTATGTTAAGCTTCTCTCTGGAAGCGACAGCTTTTTTATAATATCACTTATGTTTTCGGCTGTCAACACAGATCCTTATTCACGAAATAGTCTGTTAAAGCCTCTCGTTTATGAGCGCAAAGTTCACGTGGTCTCTCCATTTCCCGTGTATTAATAGGTATTTTTCGCTGAGCCCCACCTTTTTGAAGCCGCAGGAAAGGAGCACCCTCTGGGATTTGATGTTGTCCACCAGCGTCGAAGCCTCCATCCTGTGAAGGTCCATGAACTCGAACGCATATCCGCAGGACAGTTTCACAGCCTGTTTCATGTATCCCTTGCCCTGCTCCTTTTCATCTATGGAGTATCCTATAAAGGCATTCTTGAAAACGCCGTATATGACATTCGATATCCTCACCCTGCCTATTAGCTCTTCTTCCTTGAAGATTCCGAAGCTTACAGCGTCGCCGTTCAGGAACTGCCTGTACTCCTCGGAAAGGTACCTCCGCTGGGCTTCGATAGTGTAGAAGTCCTTATCCCTGTCCGGCTCAAACGGCCTTAGATATTCCTCGTTCCGCACATAATACTCAAGAAGCTTTTCGGCATGCTCAGGCGTCAGCACCTCCAGCTCTATGCCGTTTCCCTTGAGCTTCATGATCCTGAGGCTGTTTTTGAATCTGTAGCTGTCCTGTTCTATGCCGAAAACAAACTCGTCCTTCAATGTTTTGTTCACCTTGATGCTTCCCGACAGCACACCCTCCAGGCTGAATCCAAGTTCAACGAACGGCTCAGTTTCTATATCCTCATCTACAAGGACGTCTACCTTGCGGAGGTTTGACTTGTTGAAAGCAGTTTCAAGGAACAAGTTCAGCGCGTCCTTCAAGTACTGCCTGTTTTTCTTATATAGTTTTAACCTTATCAGGCCGAACTTGTTTATTGTCGAAAAATCGATCACAAATATCCTGCCCACGGTTATACCTGATCTGTCTTTAATTATTAGCTCGCTGGCATTGCCGGCTACAGCAGTTATAGATACCGATATTTCCTTTTGCATGCCTGGTTTACCTCCACAATAGCAATGATATGGATAATATTATATCACATAAATAATCATTATAAGTTGATATTTTCCCTCCATATGCTTATTATTAAATTACCGAAAATTTACGTACCAAAAGGGGATTTGAACAATGAACAAGCAGAATATTTCCAAGCTCAGGCTTTTTCTTATGGGACTCACAAGCAGGTTTGAGGAGCATTCCTCCATTTTCAAGGGGATAAAGGTAACCTTCAGCACAGGTCTTAAGGATTTCTACGGCACAGGCTCCTTCGATAACGGCGATATCAATTACAACTTCGGAGGCAGCACCCGGTTGCTTACCGTTGACAAGCTGTTCGACAGCATATGTATCGAGGCGGAGAAATACGAAAGCCTTAACCTCATATACAGCGAGAGAGGCGTGGACATACAGATTACCGCTGACAACAAGAACGTCAAGATGAAGAACGTTGAGGTCAAGGAGATTGAAGCCCAGAAGGGACACGCTCCTCAAGAAACCTCAACACTGCTGAACAGGAATTACCTTGTCAAGGCGGAGGACGCAGCTCCTCTTCTCAAGGAAATCGGCATAATGACCAAGGACGGCAAGGTTAAGAACGACAAGATAAGAAAATACAATCAGATCGATCACTACGTGGAGCTGTTCTCGGAAATCATAGACAAAATCCCAAGGCAAAAAAAGCTGGTGATCCTTGACTGCGGATGCGGCAAATCCTACCTGTCCTTTGTGCTGAACTACTATCTGACTGAAGTCAAAAAGATCAACTGCCACTTCATAGGCCTCGACTACAAGGAAAGCGTGATAGAGAATTCCCGAAAGATAGCCGAAACCCTCGGGTACAGGAACATGGAATTCCACGCTGTCGACATACAACAGTACAAGCCTGCAACCAAAATTAATGTGGTTATGTCACTTCACGCCTGCGACACAGCTACGGACATGGCCCTCGCGCTCGGAATCAGGGTGGATTCTGATGCCATAATCGCCGTGCCCTGCTGCCACAAGGAGATACTTGGCCAGTATTCCTTCGACCTGTTGAAGGGCATAACAAAATACGGCGTTCTGAAGGCAAGGCTTGCCGACATCCTCACAGACGGCATGAGGGCGCTTATGCTGGAGGCGAAGGGGTACAACGTTTCTGTAGTGGAGTATATATCTCCCCTTGAGACCCCAAAGAATTTAATGATACGGGCGGTAAAGGTCAAGGAGCACGACGAGGATGCAATGGGTGAATATTTCAACCTCATGGCACAGCTGGGCGTATACCCTGCACTCTACGGATACCTGAACGAAGATTATACAGAAGAATAGCAAATCAAAGAGAACCGCTGATCAGCGGTTCTCTTATCTTATTTATTATGTCAGCGGATGAATGAACAGGCCGCTTCTCAGTTTTGGCTCAAACCAGGTTGACTTCGGAGGCATAACCTTTTTAGCATCTGCTATGGCCATCAGGTCCTTTATAGTTGTCGGATGCACTGAGAAAGCAACCCCTTCCCTATTTTTGTGGATTCTCCTCTCAAGCTCCCTTACCCCTCTTATTCCTCCGACGAAATCTATCCTCTTGTCGGTCCTAGGATCTTCGATTCCCAGCACCGGCTTCAGCAGGTTGTTCTGCAGGATTGAGACGTCCAGCCTGTCTACCGGGTCATTGTGGTTGAATGTCCCCTGCTTTGCCCTAAGCTTGTACCAGACTCCTTCGTAATACATGCCGTACGTATGCCTGTCCTCTGGCTTGTAAGCCTGATTTTCTTCATGGATTTTCATCTCGAAGTTTTCCTTAACGAGTTCGATATACTCTTCCTTAGTCAGTCTGTTGACATCGAAAACCACTCTGTTGTAATCCATTATCTCAAGATCCCTGTCAGGGAAGGCCACTGCAAGGAAGTAGTTGAATTCCTCCTCGCCTGTGTAGTTCGGATTCTGCTCTCTTCTCTTCAATCCGACCTTTACGGCTGAAGCCGCTCTGTGGTGTCCGTCTGCGATGTAGAGGCTTTCGATTCCCCCAAAGATGGTCCTCACCTTTTCTATCGCATTGTCGTCATCTATTGTCCAGACGATGTGCTCCACACCGTCCTCAGCCACGAAATTGTAAACAGGCTCGTTTTTTGTCCACCTTTTGACTATCGCATCGATTTTGTCATTGTACCTGTAGGTCATGAATATAGGGCCTGTGTGTGCGTCGCAGGTATCCACGTGGTTTATCCTGTCCGCCTCCTTATCCGCCCTTGTATGTTCATGCTTCTTTATTATGTCGTTCATGTAGTCATCTATTGATGTGCAGCCCACTATGCCGGTCTGCGCCCTTCCGTTCATTATCAGCCTGTATATGAAAAGGTTCGGCCTTTCGTCCTGGACCATCGCCCCCTCCTCAACAAGCTTGTCCAGGTTTTCTCTTGCTTTTGCATAGACTTTTTTGTCGTAGATATTCACATTCTCATCCAGGTCAATCTCCGCCTTGTCGACATGCAGGAATGAATAAGGGTTGTCCTGCGCCATGATCCTTGCTTCCTCACTGTCCATTACATCATATGGTAATGCTGCTATCTTGTATGCATACTCTTCCTTCGGTCTTATCGCTTTAAACGGTCTTAATATTGCCATAATAAATTCCTCCTAAATTATAAAAAAGTATAAAAAAATGTCCCCCAGAATTTCTCTGCAGGGACGATGGTCTCGCGTTGCCACCCTAATTGGCCGTCACGCCGAAGCTGTGACAACCCTCTCAATCGATTTATCGGTCTTGCCGTATTGCTCATCGCAATATTCCTCCGAGGCGGATTCACGGTTTTGGAAGGTATCAGCTCGCACCGTACGCTGACTCTCTTTACCTCTGTCCATCGTTACTATTCTCTTCACAGGAGCTATTCAGTTTTCTGTTTGTTTCCTTTCAGTCTATCCCCATAAGCGTGCATTCGAACATGTCCCTGAGGCAGGTGCTGTCCTCGCAGTGCATGCAGTTTTTGCAGGTTTTGCATACTATATTTCCGTCGCAGAGCACCATCCTCCCTGCCGCCTTTTCGTATCTAAGGCATCTCTCAGCCACATGTATCATCTGTTCCATGTTATGCATTTTCTTCTCCTCCTTATTCCTTTTATCAAACTATGTGAGCACGAGTATATCTTCTTTTTCTTCACAAGAGGATATCATCCTACCTCTTCTATTATTTACGCATTTTCCTGTCACGTTCATCATCTGTTCCCTTTTTCCCATTTCAATATCCTCCTTTTTTTAAATCTTTTAAATAAAAAAAGCCAATCAATCCCTATAATAGGGACGATTGACTCGCGTTGCCACCCTCATTGGCTATCATGCAGAAGCTTGATAACCCTCTCGATCGATTTATCGGTCTTGCCGTATTGCTCTTCGCAATATTCCTCCGAGGCGGATTCACAATATTAGCAGGTATCAGCTCGCACCTTCCGCTGACTCTCTTAACCCCTAGCTACTGTTACTATTCTCTTCAAAGGAAATATATAATTTTTTGTAAATAAAAAAGCCAATCAATCCCTAACAGGGACGATTGACTCGCGTTGCCACCCTAATTGACCATCATGCCTAAGCTTGATAATCCACTCAATCGATTTATCGGTCTTGCCGTATTGCTCTTCGCAATATTCCTCCGAGGCGGATTCACAACATTATCAGGCACCGGTTCTCACCAACCACCGGCTCTCTTATCCTCTTTCTGCTGTTACTATTCTCTTCAACGGAAACTATTTTGTTTATAGTGTATACTATAATATGGATTTGCGGGCTTGTCAACACAATAATTAAAATATTTTCAATATTGCTTAAAAAGCTTTGGAACCTCATTTAAGCTCCAGGTGTTTTATGATATCCTTCTGGGTTTGGTTTATCCTCCTGCCCTTGTAGAGAATCGCGTTTTCCGGGCACAGGTGGATGCATCTAAGGCACAGGATGCAGTTGCTGTGGATTATAGCGAGCCCTCCTTCGAAAGTGATGTTCCCTTTTGGGCAGTTCCTTAGGCAGAGTCCGCACTTTATGCAGTCTCCGCTTGCAGTGATGTTCTGGGAAATTTTTGGTATGGATTTCCTGAATGTCTTGCCGGCAAACGCTCCTACGCTCAGCCTCAGCGCGGAGGTCCTCTGCTTCTGTTCCCTGTCCCTGCTGAAATCCCGCGCAAGCTTCCTCAGCTTTCTCTCTGCACCGATCATGACCCTTCGCATTTTCTTATCGGAGGGTTCCTTTCCGAAATAGAAATAGAAATTGTTCGGCATCTCGATCATAGCCTCAACCGCAACGTCATATCCCCTCTTAGCCAACTCCGTCGATATTCTCCTTACCGCAGAGCATTTGGCCGCCCCCTGTGTTGAATAGACTATGCATCTGGTTTGTGTTTCGGTTACAGGGACTGTGCTGATGAAGTCCTCCACGATTTTCGGTTCAATTTCCGCATATACCGGCGTTCCTATCACAAGAAAAGAATAGCCCCTTGTGTCGGCCCTCTTCTCCTCCTCTATGCTTTTCAGGTCAAGCTGCAGGTCGTACCTCTCGAAAATCTCCTTCAACTTGTCAGCAGCCCATTTTGTGTTGCCCGTTCCGCTGAAATAATATAAAACGCCTTTCATCCGCGTTCCTCCTATTCCTCTGCTTCCTCTCTGTATATCCTTCTGTATTTGTTCATGAGATCGCTCTGTATGTCCGACGCTGGCGGAGGCGTAAAAGTGATCGCATTGGCGCCCGCTGCTATCGTTTCCCTGATGGATTTTTCCGTAGGACCGCCTGTTGCTATTATAGGGAACAGGGGATATTGCTGCCTTATCATCCTGACAATCTCTGCTGTCTTCTTTGCGCCCGATACATTGAGTATTGTGGCCCCGGCTTCTATGCGGGCGCCAAAATCCTCGAATTCGGATACAACTGTAACCACTATGGGGATATCTATCGTTTCCCTCATCTGCACCACCAGCTCGTTCGGAGTGGGGCTGTTGACGACGACGCCCATTGCTCCCTTAAACTCCGCATCCAGGGCCAGGTTGACCACCCTTTTGCCCGTGGTTATGCCTCCTCCGACTCCGCAAAAAACAGGTATGTCGGCAGAGTTTATTATAGCTTCTGTTATTACCGGCTGCGGAGTGAAAGGATAGACAGCGATGACAGCATCGGCATTCGTATTCTTGATCACTGCAACGTCTGTGCTGAATACCAGGGATTTTATCCTCTTTCCGAACACCCTTATTCCGCTTGCTTCCCTTATCACCTCGGGAACCTCTATCATGTGGCTTCTCAATATTCCTTTTATCTCAGGCACGTATTTACTATTCATATTTCTCCTCCATTACATCCTGCCAATCCAGTTCTCTGATCACCTTTCTAACTACCCTTTTCCCTATCTCGTCCTCGTTCATCTCTTCAAGGGCGTTCTTTATGCTCACCCATGCCACATCGTCAACCTCTGATGATTTTTTTAATTCGCCTGACTCGTAATGGGCCATGAATGTGAGCATCACTATCTCCTTTGACTCCAGACAGTCGCTGCCCAGATATTTCAGATCCTTTATATTCAGTCCTGCCTCTTCCTTAACTTCCCTGTGGACTGCATCTTCGACCTTTTCACCGTGCCCCACGTATCCGGAAAGCAGCACCTTCGAATTTTCATACGTATAATTCTGCTTCAGAAGCAGTATGTCCCTCTCTTTAATTATCGCCACTACTATGCACGGCTTCGGCGTGTCGAAAAACATTGTGTCGTCATTGGGACAATACGGAACTGCTCCCTCATCCCAGCTGTCCCTGGACTGCAGCTTCGTACCGCAAATTGGACAATAAATAAATTTCATAATAATACTTACCCCTCATAAATATTTTTATCTTCAAATACATTATAAATTTTTGCGGGCAGCAATACAACTATAATAGGATCTCCACCTTGTCCAGAAGCGTGATGTGGTCCTCCCCGACATCGCAGTTGTACGCAAACAGATCGACTCCGTTTTCGCTTGCTTCCCTGAGCGCCTCGCCGAAAAGGCTGTCCCTTTCGTCGTGGGGCCTGAAGCAGTCCGCATCCCTCATCTGGATGAGGAACAAGACTCCCGCGCCGCCGCTGTTCCTGCGCACTTCGATTAGCTCCCTAAGATGCTTTCTGCCTCTTTCCGTAGGAGCGTCGGGGAACATGGCCACTCCGTCCTCCTCCAGGGTTACCCCTTTGACTTCAAGGTAATAGGTCTCGCCGCAGTCGTCTGTCAGCCTGAAGTCGAACCTGCTCGCTCCGTAGGTCTTCTCCCTTTCAACTTTTACGTACCGCTCAAGGCCGGCTATCTTCCGCGCCTCCAGGGCTTCGGCCACAACCTTGTTGGGAATCTGCGAATCGATGTTTATTATCCTTTCCTGTTTAAAGCCTGCTATAAGATCGTATTTCGTCTTTCTGTGCTCCCCGTTTTCTTCGCGGAGCACCACCGATGTTCCAGGCAGCAGGATCTCCCTGCACCTGCCTGTGTTAGGCACGTGCACCATGGTCTCCTCGCCGTCAATATCCACATAAGCCTGAAACCTGTTTGGCCTGTGGATGAACCTGGCCATTATGATTTTCTTTTCGATTTTCAATGCCGCACCTCTCTACGAAAAATAAACGCAGAACACCATTACTATTACGCCCGGAATGCCGAAAACACCTGCGACAAGAGCCGTGATCCACGTGATTGGAACAAAAAAGCTGAAAAACTGACCCACTGCATTCACCAGTAAAAGCAGGATAATTCCCACGACTCCGTTGACCATAAGCTTTCCGAGGATCTTTATCGGCCATGAGAACAGCTTGACGACAACCGCAAGAACCGCTGCCGCTATCAGAAAATAAGCCACGTATTCTATACCCACAGGCCACCTCCTCCATATAAAAATCAAGAGTGAAAAGCATCTGGTAAAATTCTACGCGTGCCCCCCACTCTGATATTTTCTTACAGCTCGGTTCTTCCCTCCAGCGCCTTTGCCAGCGTTACCTCATCTGCGTATTCCAGGTCTCCGCCCATCGGAATCCCGTGGGCTATCCTTGTAACCTTTACACCGAAAGGTCTTAAAATTTTCGATATATACATCGCCGTGGCTTCTCCCTCGATATTGGGGTTTGTTGCCACGATGACCTCTTTCAGGTCGCCGTTTACCCTTCTGATAAGCTCCTTCAGCTTGATGTCCTCGGGCCCCCTGCCCGCCATAGGTGAAATCGTGCCGTGAAGCACATGGTACATGCCGTTGAATTCCTTGATCCTCTCCATGGCAATTATGTCCTTCGGCTGTTCCACAACACAGATGACAGCCTTGTCCCTGTTGGGATTCCTGCATATTGCGCACGGATCCGTGTCAGTATAGTTTCCGCAAACGGAACAGTATTTTATGGTGCCTTTGGCGTTTATGAGCGCCTCGGCAAATTCCCTGACCTGGTCCCCGGGCAGGTTCAGCACATGGATGGTAAGCCTCTGCGCCGTCTTGTAGCCTATCCCTGGAAGCTTTGCAAATTCCTCTATCAGTCTTTCAATTGCCACCGGATAAAAATCCAAATTATTCACCTCTTATTAGAATCCAGGAAGGTTCATTCCGCCTGTCATTTTGCCCATTTCGGCCGCGTTGTCCGCCTCTGCCTTTGCGATAACCTCGTTTACTGCCAGCAGGATAAGGTCCTGCAGCATTTCAACGTCGTCAGGATCAACCACTTCAGGCTTGATCTTGATATCGGTCAGCTGCTTCTTGCCGTTTGCGTATGCGATTACCGCTCCGCCGCCTACAGTAGCCTCATAATTCCTGTTCTCAAGCTCCTTTTGCTTATCTTCCATCTGCTTCTGAAGTTTCTGAGCCTGTTTTATCATATTATTCATGTTAGCTCCGCCTCCGAAGCCTCCAAATCCGCCTTTTGCCATCTTAATTTCCTCCTTAAAATTCCTTTTGTGTTATTCCGTTATCATTATACCAAAATTGAAGTTTTTACTCCATAGGCTATTCTTCAATAATTTCCACAAAATCCTCTCCGAAAGCCTGCTTTATCAGGTCCTCCTTCGAGACATCCGATCTGTCCTCGTCGATCCTGTACCTGACGGATACCTGCTCCCCGAGAACTTCCGAGAACAGACTGTTTACGGCTTTCCTGTTGTCTTCCTTCTCAAGGCGCTCCTTGTTGAATCTGTAGCTCGGTTCATATTTTATAGTTATGACCCCGTTGGTGCAGTCGGTCACTTCCCCTGTGGTCAGTGCGGCAAACAGCACCATCATCCTTCTGGCCTTGAAGGCCTCCAGGATGTCCCTCCACTTTTTCCTCACGCTGTCCATTGTCAGAGACGATTCCATGTTTTCGTCCATGACGGGCCTGATGCTCTCCTCTTTTTTCGCCCTGGGCTGGACGGCCGCTTTCGACTCTGCCGCCGGCGCCTGCTCGCGCTCTATTATCCTCTCGCAGGAGACCTTGACCTCGCCCTGCCTGTAGGATTCCTCGAGCCTGTTCAGCCTCGCCAGCACAACCTCTTTTGAAGTGTCATATTCAATCTTGCACATCTTTATTACTGCAAGCTCAAGATATATCCTGCTCTGCTTTATCCATTTAGTCTGCTCTTCCGTATCCTGGAGGATGCGTATGTTCCTCATGATCTCCTCGATCCTGATGTTGGATGCCTGGTCGCTCAGGAGCTCGATGTTCTCGTCGGACATGTCCAGGATGTCTGTTGCATTCTGGCTGACCTTGACAACAAGCAGGTTCCTCATGTGGGATATCATGTCCCTTATGAAATTATAGATGTCCCTGCCGCTGTAGACGACCTCGTCCACAACCTTCATGGACCTGTCTATGTCCCTGCCGATGATGGCGTCCGTCAGCCGGATCAGGTTCTCGTTGGTGACAAGACCGAGCATGTCCAGGACGTTTTCGTACTGGACCTTCCCTTCGCCCATGGATATGGCCTGGTCGAGTATGCTAAGCGCATCCCTCATGGCGCCGTCGGACATTCTTCCTATGAGGTGCAGGCTCTTGTCGTCGGCTAAAATCCCCTGCTCGTCGACTATCCTCCTGAGCCTGTCGAATATTTCCGAGGATTTGATCCTCCTGAAATCGAACTTCTGGCACCTTGACAATATGGTTACCGGCAGCTTCTGCGGGTCGGTTGTGGCCAGGATGAATATGACATTGCCGGGCGGCTCTTCAAGCGTCTTGAGGAAGGCATTCACCGCCTCCGCAGTGAGCATGTGAACCTCGTCCATTATATAAACCTTGTACCTGCCCTCCTGAGGCGGATACTTGACGTTTTCTATGATATCCTTTATGTCCTCCAGCTTCCTTTTTGAAGCCGCATCCATCTCTATGACATCTATGAGGATCCCGGCATTTATCTTCCTGCACATCTCGCACTTGTTGCAGGGCTCGCCGTTCTGGATGTCCAGGCAGTTCACGGCCTTTGCAAGGATCTTCGCAGTGGAAGTCTTGCCCGTCCCCCGTGTTCCGCAAAAAAGGTATGCATGTGCTATCCTGTTTTTTAGTATCTGGTTTTTCAGTGTTACGGTTATGTGCTTCTGGCCCACCACATCGTCGAATGTGCTTGGCCTCCATTCCCTGTATAGTGCCGTGTAAGACAATCGCTTCACCTTCTCTTTTTTACTTGCAATTACATTATAATATATTAAATAACAAAAAAGATACCAAACTGGTATCTTTAATTTTAAAATAAATGCCGCGCACCTTGCTTCGGCTGCTAATCTATGAGCGTTACCTGTACAGTTAACTCAAACCAGGTTGTTCCACGGCACACGAAAAATTTCACTTACCGCTGCTTCCTTCCGGACCTGACGGGGTTCATGAGTTTCCGTTGCGTGGGACCAAGTTCTCAACGCCACTTTTACAGGTCAGACCCCACAAATTATAGTCTAGGCAAGGAGTTCAACCCTGCTGTAGCGGATTGCAGGTTACAGGGCACCGCTAGTTCCCCATCTAGCACGGCAAAGTCTTAATGGCGGAGAAAGGGGGATTCGAACCCCCGGTAGAGTTTCCCCTACACACGCTTTCCAGGCGTGCTCCTTAAACCTCTCCAAATTAGATTTACTCACGAATTTTTGTGCTGCTTTTTTATC
Organism: Bacillota bacterium; assembly: GCA_017861315.1. GTDB lineage: Bacteria > Bacillota > Clostridia > Clostridiales > Clostridiaceae > UBA699. The sequence continues at coordinate 13,295 of JAGFXP010000052.1, forward strand.
TGCAACATTAAATAGTATACTACGATTCTCTATTTTGTTCAATAGTTTTGTCCAAAATATTCTCCATGGTTGAAAAAACGCCGCTCCAGGAGAGCTTCTTTATGCTCTCGTAAACAAAGTCCTCGTCTGCGTTCTCATGCCTGAGCATCCTGCTGAACTGGATTTCGATGGCTTCCCTGAGCCTCTTTTCAAAGCCCGGAAGCTCGCTTTCGAACGGAATGTCTATGCCCTCCATCTCAGGCATATCCACATATTCTATAATCCCGCTGCTGTTGATGTCCATTCCTATCCAGCCCTTAACGCCCGGAAGATCTGTAGTCACGACCCTAAGCCCGGAAGCCATCGCCTCTATTAGGACGAGCGGCAGCCCCTCATAAAAGGACGGGAGTATGAATATGTCTGAGTCCCTGAAAAGCCTGGAAAGCCTGTCTTGAGGCAGATTCCCGGTGAACACGACCTCATGGCGGCATTCCCTTGCTGCGGAGTATATGGCATCCGCCTCCTCCCCGCTGCCAGTGCCGGCTATCGTCAGCCGTACCTTCCTGCTGTAGAAATCCAATCCGTCCACAGCCCTGATGAGCGAAACGACGCCCTTCGCGCGGTTCAGTTTGCCTGCATAGACAAGCTCAACCGAATTCACGTTGACCCTGCAGTCCTCCCTGTGGAAGATGTATGCGTTGTAGCCGCTTCCGATTACATGGACCCTGCCCGGTTCAATGCCGTATTCCTCGGCAATCCTGTCCTTCTGGTAGTCGTTGAGCGCGAATGCAAGGTCCAGCCTTGAGCAGCCTTTCCTGACATAGCCCGCGAACCTTTCGGCCAGGACCAGCTGCCTTAGGTCTGTGCCATGGCATACGGCCGCCAGTGTAATGTCCGGGAACAGCTCCCTGACGAAAGCGGTTAGTATCCACAGGTGGTGGCATATTATGGCGTCAGGCTTAAACTCAGCCACAGCCCTGGTTATGACCTCCCTGAAAGCGTTTTTCCACTGCTGCAGCATTCCTTCCGTCATGTCCCTGTATTTAGTGCTCTCATAGGGCATAATGTCGGTCATGCCCGCTATGCTGAAGGGGAGCTCCTCTGTGTGAAAATATACCGGGTAGAAGGCTATTTTCCGGTCGCCCGTGAATTCGAACTCCTCCCCCTGGTTCAGTGCAGCCACGAAAGCCTGCTCATAATCCTTCTTGTCAGCTTCCCTCATCATCGCCTGCAGATAAGTTCCGCTGCCTGTCTTTTCCGGCCTCTGGGCTGTTATATGAAGCAACCTTTTCATGACGCACCTCCTTGATATTTCTTGCTGCTTTTCTTTACATTTTACCTCAGATCGTATCAAAATGAAAGCAAGAACCATCATTGATATGGGCACGGATAAGTGATATTGTTGTATTAAAACGGAAGTGAATTTCCAAGAGTATAGGAGGTACTTTAGATGAAAAAGACAGAGCTTCAGACACCTGCGATTCTGGTCGACCTCGATGTTTTGGATTATAACATCAGCCGTTATCAGGAACTTTGCGATAAGAACGGCAAACAGCTCTGGCCTATGGTAAAAACACACAAAAGCATTGAGATGATCCGCATGCAGGCAGCTGCAGGGGCGATGAGGCTGTAAAACTTATCGAGATAGACATGAGGGGCAATTCAACTACAAAGAACTTCAAATAGCATAATAAACCGCCGGCGCTTGATTTAACAGCGCCGGCGGTTTCATGTTTGGTCATCAGTTTATTCTTTTCTGTGTGGGGTCAATGGAAGCTGTTCACCAGGTATGTTTTCTTCGCCTTCCTCTACCTCTCTCTCGTGTCTGTGAGGTGTCAGCGGCACTTCCGGATCTCCGAACGGTTTGATTTCCCCTACTCCCTTTGCCTCCTTCTCATGTATGTGCGGTGTCAAAGGCACTTCCGGATCTCCGAACGGT